>JBDSXE010000053.1:0-3197 GCA_039926325.1 Paracoccaceae bacterium
TGATCGATGATGGGCGTATCATCCGTTTCGCGCGGCGATTTGCAAATGAAACCGCCGCGCGTCGGCTCAAAGCCGCGTGATAGGACTGCGCTCTGACGCTAGGGCTGTGGCACGGGCGCTGCCGCATCAGGATTGTCATTGCCCAGATAGCGGAAGAATTCGCTGTTCGGTTCAAGGACGATCGAGGTGTTGGTGCCCGGCAAAGCCGTCGCATAGGCCGTTAGCGATCGCGTAAAGGCAAAGAATTCAGGGTCTTTGCCATACGCCGCCGCATAGATTGCGATGCGCTTGGCGTCAGCCTGACCGCGAATGATCTCTGCCTGCTTGTTGGCCTCCGACGTGATCTCGACTGCCGACCGGTCCGCTTCGGCCCGCAAGGTTTGAGCCGCCTCGTTGCCGCGCGCCACTTCGTCCGTCGCCTCACGTTGCCGTTCAGCCTGCATCCTATTGTAGGTCGCTTCAAGATTCTGCTTGGGCAGGTCCGTGCGCGTCAGGCGCACGTCGATGACGTCGATACCCAACGAGGCCGCCTTGGCCCGCGCATTGTCACGGATCTTGTTCATCAGGCCAACGCGCGATTCGGACAACACTGTTTCCAGCGTGACCTCGCCCAACACGTCGCGGATTTCGGGGCTGACGATCTTGGCCAGGTTTTCCTGCGCCGCATCAACCCCGCCCGAACCAACCGCCCGGCGGAACTTTGCCAGATCGACGATTCGCCACCGCGCAAAGGCATCAACCACCAGACGACGCTGATCGCCCAACGTGAATTCTTGACCCGTCGTGGTCAGGCCAAGGATGCGGTCGTCGTAGCGCAACACGTCCTGAATGAACGGAATCTTGAAATACAGGCCGGGCTGGTCGATGACCTGTTTGATTTCGCCAAACTGCAGAACAAGCACCTTTTCGCGCTCGTCCACCGTGAACAGCGACGACAGCGCCGTGGCCGCGATAATCACGATCACCGGAATGACATACAACATCCGCATCAATTCGACCCTCCTGTCACAGACCCATCCAAGGCGGGGGCCGGAACCGGCGCCAGCTTGCCCAGGTCGTTAAGCCGCAGATACGGCAGCACGCCTTGTGCCCCCGAAACGCCGTCCAGGATGACCTTGTTCATGCCACCCAGAACCTGCTCCATCGTTTCAAGATACAGCCGCTTTCTGGTGACCTCGGGGGCTTTGACATATTCAGCATAGATCGACAGGAACCGCGCAGCATCGCCCTCAGCCTGATTGACGACTCTGGCCGAATAAGCCTGCGCTTCTTGTGCGGTCTGGGCCGCCGTACCGCGTGACGCGGCGGTTACTTTGTTGGCATAGGCGTCAGCGACCTTTTGCAATTGATCACGTTGTTGCTGTGCGGCCTGTACGGACCGGAAACTGTCGATAACTTCTGCCGGCGCGTCCGATTTCAACAAGTTGACCCGCACCACCGAAATGCCGCTGTCGTATTGGTCAAGCGTGGTCTGGACCTCTTGCATAAGCATCGTTCCAATGGCGCCCCGGTCCTTGTTCAGGATCGGCATCAGTTGCGAACGCGCCGAAATGTCGCGCACCGCAGATTCAGCAACCGCGCGGATCGTCCCCTCGGGGTCTTTCAGGTTGAACAGGTATTTGGTCGGATCATTGATGTTCCAGACCACCTCGAACTCGATATCGACAATGTTCTGATCGCCGGTCAGCATCAATCCGTTATCCAGATCGCCACCGGTCCCAGTACCAATTTCCGTCGTGTTCTGGCGCGAGGTATTGATGATCTCCGCCGACACGATCGGCCAGGGGGCAAAGTTCAGGCCCTGCTCGCCTATGCCGGAAAACTTGCCAAGGAACAGCTCGACAGAGCGTTCTTCAGGTTTCACCTGATAAAACGACAGATAAAGCCAGATCAGCAGCAAACCGACCGCGCCCGCAAACAGCGACTGCGGCGTTAGGAAACCGCCGCCCGCGCTACCGCCGCCGCCACCTGAACCGCCACCGTTGCCCGTGCTGCGCTTGCCGCCCATCAGGACGCGCAATTGTTCCTGGCCCTTCTTCATCAGCTGGTCAATCTCGGGTAGCTGAGGACCGCCGCCGCGCTTGTCATCGCCGCGCCGTCCGTCGCCATTGCGTCCGTCACCGCCGTTGCGATCATCGCCCGGTCCGTCTCCGCCGCCCCCCCAGGGACCTCCGCTGCCTGCCATCCGTATTATCCTTTTTCATTGGTCAGCTTTAAACTGTGCATCGCCGACTGAAAATCAAGCACCCATATTTTTAGGTTCGGGCTGTCATACCCGACGGGTGGCCTTACGCAAGGTGACCAATTCTTCCGACATCGTGGGATGCACCGCCA
This sequence comes from Paracoccaceae bacterium, assembly GCA_039926325.1. Lineage (GTDB taxonomy): Bacteria > Pseudomonadota > Alphaproteobacteria > Rhodobacterales > Rhodobacteraceae > Stagnihabitans. The sequence goes on from JBDSXE010000053.1 coordinate 2,335, forward strand.
CGGTCTGGTCGAAATCCGCCTTGGTCGCCCCCATCTTCACCGCAATCGCCGCCAGTTGGATCATCTCGCCCGCCTCCGGCCCGACGATGTGGCAGCCGATGACCTTCTGCGTCTCGACCGACACGACAAGCTTCATCAATATCTTGTCCGCCCGCGCTGCAAATGCCCCGCGCATGGGCCGGAACGTCGTGACGTAGATATCCGTCGGACCCAAGATCCTGGCCTGCGCTTCCGTCAGCCCGATCGTCCCCATTTCCGGCTGGGTGAACACGGCAGACGGCACCAGATGATGGTCCGCCTTGGTCGGAATGCCGCGAAATACCGTGTCTGCAAAGGCATGGCCCTCGCGGATCGCAACCGGTGTAAGGTTCAGCCGGTCCGTCACATCACCCACTGCAAAGATTGACGGCACGACTGTCTGGCTCCACTCATCAACCTCGATCTGGCCCTTCGCGGCGATCCCGACGCCCAGTTCCGCCAACCCCAGCCCGTGCGAATTGGGCAGCCGTCCCGTGGCGTACAGCACCAGATCGAACTCCTCCGTCCGACCGTCCAGCGTCACCGCCCGAATACCGCCCGGCGTCTTTTCCAACCGCACCAGATCGGTCTGCGTGCAAATCGTGATGCCATGCGCCACCATTCCCTCGGCCACATGCGCCCGCGCCTCATCGTCAAAGCCGCGCAAAATTTGCTCGCCCCGGTAATACTGCGACACTTTGACGCCGAAGCCATTCAGAATGCAGGCGAATTCCGACGCGATATATCCGCCGCCCACCACCAGCGCCCGCTTGGGCAGCTGCGGCAGATGGAATATCTCGTTCGAGGTGATCGCCAGTTCCGCGCCCGGAATTGGCGGCACATAG
>JBDSXE010000054.1:0-2811 GCA_039926325.1 Paracoccaceae bacterium
AGGCCGCAAGCCGACCCGCAGCCGCGATGGTCCGTGCGCCAGTTCGTACATCACCCGGTCAGCCCCCGGATAGCCGCCCGCCCGCTCGCCACCCTCCCGCCGGGCCTTCTGCAACGCCCAGGTCAGGCCAGCCTCAACCGGGCTGGTCGTGGTGTCCAGCTCATGCCCGTACAGGCACAACCCAGCCTCCAGACGCAACGAATCGAGCGCGCCCAGTCCGATCGGCATCACCTCTGGCTCCGCCAGCAACGCCTCAGCGAACGCGCGCAAGATGGCGTCCGGCACCGAAATCTCGAACCCGTCCTCACCGGTGTAGCCAGAGCGTGAGACCCACAACTGCTCTCCACGCCAGTCAAGGAACGCCACATCCATGAACCGCATCGCTTGCGCCCCCGGCACCAGCCGCGCCAGAACCGCCTCGGCCAGCGGCCCCTGCAACGCCAGCAACCCGCGATTCACCACTGGAACCACCTCGCATGCACCCGCCAACATCGCCTTCATGTGGGCGATGTCAGCGCCCTTGCAGGCCGCATTTACCACGACGAAATAATGATCGCCCCGGTTGGCGAACATCAGATCGTCCAGCACGCCACCCGTCGCATCGGTGAACAAACCATAGCGTTGCCGCCCGACCGCTAGCCCCAGCACATCCACCGGCATCAACGCCTCGAACGCCAATGCCGCCTCGCGTAGCGTGCCCTTTGGCCGCAGCAAGACCTGCCCCATGTGGGAAACGTCGAACAGCCCGGCTGCAGAGCGTGTGTGCAAATGTTCGGTCATCACCCCCGCAGGATATTGGACCGGCATATCGTAGCCGGCAAACGGCACCATCTTGCCGCCCAAAGCGACATGCAGATCATGCAGAGTCAATTGCAGCATCAGCCCCTCCCAGCACCGAAACGCGGGTCAAAACCCGCCGCCCGTTGCCCCCTCTGTCCAAACCCCTGTCATGGGGCGCCTGAGATCGTTATCCCTTCGGCGGGTGCATCCGCACCACTCTCCAGAGTCTCGCTGCCAGAACGGTCCTTTTGCCTGAGAGTTTACCGGGGCGGTTGCTCCTTCGGCCCTGATGGTCATGCCACCAGCTTCTCCCGAACTGACTTGGTCACGCTAGCCCGCCGCTGCACCCGCTGGCAAGTACAAAGGCAAGGGACCGCTCATCGCTCCCTTCCGGGCGCTCCTCGCGCGCCGCTTTCCTTACGCCAGCCAAAAGAGCCTCCGGCGGGAGTATTTCAAAAAAAGCAATGCAAAGCGAAGAGCGCCCGACAGGAAGCGATGAGCGTCCTGTCAGATATCCGGTGTCGCCTGCAACAATGGCATCACGTCCGCCATCTCCGGCCCGGCATCCCGCCCCGTCAATGCGCGCCGCAAGGGCCGGTACAGACCCTTGCCCTTGCGCCCGGTCGCTGCCTTCACGGTTTCGGTCCAGGCGTGCCAGGTGTCATGCGTCCAAGGTTTCGCAGGCAGCATCGCCATTGCCGCTTTCACGAAATCCACGTCCTCCGCATCGACCAGCGGCACAGCACCATCGCGGAACAGCGTCCACCAGCCCTCCAGATCGGCCAAGATCGTGATGTTGCCCTTGGCCACCGACCAGAACAGCTCCGCCTTGTCAGCAGGCACGCCCAGCGCCGCAATCCGGTCCGCGACCGCTGCAAACGGCAACCCGCTGACGTAATGCCGGGTCAGTGGGAACAGATCCTCTGGGTCCAGCTTGGTCGGTGCCGCGCCGAACGACCCCACCTCGAAGCCGGCGATAAGCTCTTCCATCGACCCGATCAGTTCCACCGGTTTCGATGACCCAAGCCGCGCCATCAGCGATAGCAGCGCCATCGGCTCCACCCCGCGCGCCCGCAGATCGCGCAGCGCCAGCACGCCCAGCCGTTTGGACAATTCCTCGCCCTGTGCGCCGGTCAGCAGACTGTGGTGCGCGAACGCCGGTGGCGTGCCGCCCATCGCCTGCATGATCTGGATCTGCGTTGCGGTGTTCGTCACATGGTCCGAACCGCGCACGATAAATGTGACGCCCATGTCGATGTCATCGACCGAGGATGCGAACGTATAGAGCACCTGGCCATCCGCCCGGATCAGCACCGGGTCTGACAGCGACGCCGCATCAATTGACAACGGCCCCAGAATCCCGTCGGTCCATTCGATCCGCTCTTGGTTCAGCAGGAACCGCCAGTAACCCTCGCGCCCTTCGGCCCGTTTGGCGGCTTTCTCGGCGTCGGTCAGATGCAAGGACGAACGGTCATAGACCGGCGGCTTGCCCATATTCAGCTGCTTCTTGCGTTTCAGGTCCAGCTCGACCGGCGTCTCGAAACACTCATAGAACCGCCCCGCCGCCCGCAACTGATCCGCTGCCTCGCGGTAGCGGTCCATCCGCAGTGACTGCTTTTCCACGCGGTCCCATTGTAGCCCCAGCCAGTCGAGATCCGTCATGATCCCGTCGGCATATTCCTGCTTCGACCGCTCCTGATCGGTGTCGTCGAGCCGCAGGATGAAGTGCCCACCCGACTGCCGCGCGATCAGATAGTTCATCAGCGCCGTCCGCAGGTTGCCGACGTGGATGTATCCAGTGGGCGAAGGCGCAAAACGGGTTATGGTCGGGCTGGTCATATGGGCTCTCCAGATAAGGCCCTTTCCCTGTCACGCCCGCGCCAAAATGTCCAGTTGGACCGCCGACCACATTGGGCCACCGCCATTGCGGCCCGCCTGCCAATCGCTAGACTGCGCGCATGACCCAGACCCCTGCCTCCGCGATTGCGCCGGACAACGAACTGATCCGGCAACTGGCCATCGACGCCATCG
>JBDSXE010000055.1:0-4919 GCA_039926325.1 Paracoccaceae bacterium
CTTGACTAAGGTTATAGGCGGCGAGGGACTGGGCCAGCGCCTCGACAGCGGTGGCGCGGTCCGCAACCTCGATCACGCGGGCGTGGTTTAGGGGGTGCGGCAAGGGCGCGAGGGCGTCGCGGACGAGGCCGTGGAGGTAGACGGTCTTGAAGGGGATTTCATTCACGACGGCCAACTGCATCATCATCATGCGGGCGACCCAGAAGAAGATGATATCCGCGCCAGTTATGAGGACGGAGGTGGGGAAGTATTTGGCAAGTTCGGGCGTGGGTTCAGGCCAGCCGAGCGTGCCGATGGGCCAGAGGCCGGAGGAGAACCATGTGTCTAGGACGTCGGGGTCGCGGTAAACTGGGTAGGTGAGATGGGTCGGATCTTGGCTGAGGTTGTAGTCGGCGAGCGACTTGGCCAGCGCCTCGACTGCGGCGGCGCGGTTGGCAACCTCGATGATGCGGGCATTGTTCAGGGGATGCGGCATCGGTGCGAGGGCATCGCGGAAAAGTTCGGTTACGCTGGCAAGATCGGTCGCGCATTGGGCCAATGCGTCACGGTCAAGGCCGTCGGTCAGCATCGAGAAGATTTCGACCTCGTCCAGCGCCTCGTCGCCTTCGTCATCCTTGAAGTCGGCGGCGTCGATCGCGAGACCATACCAAACCGGAATCTGATGGCCCCACCACAGTTGGCGGCTGATGCACCAAGGCTCGATATTCTCCAACCAGTGGAAATAGGTGCGCTCGCCGGATTGGGGGATGATGGTGGTGTCGCCGTTGCGGACGGCGTCCAGCGCGGGGCCGACGATCTTGGCGGTGTCGACGAACCATTGGTCGGTCAGCATCGGTTCAATGACCACTTTGGAGCGGTCGCCGAAGGGCTGCATGATCTTTTTGGACTCGACGTAAGGCAGCCGGGTCAGGTGTTCGGAGCCGGTTTCCTCGTCGATGGATTTGATCAGGGTGGAGACGGCGAGGCCCTGCGCGGTGATGTCTTCGATGACCAGTTTGCGGGCAACGAACCGGTCGAGGCCGCGGTATTTTTCGGGGACGAGGTTGAGGGTATCGACCTCGGACTCATCAGTGGGGGAGCCTGCGGCGATTTCGCGGGCGCGCTGGACGGCGGTGTCATAGGGGGCACCATCGGCGCGCATGTGGGCGCTGGTGTCCATCAGGCGGTACATCGGCAGGTTATTGCGTTTGGCGACCTGGTAGTCGTTGAAGTCATGCGCGCCGGTGATCTTGACAGCGCCAGAACCGAAGGTGGGGTCGGGGTATTCATCGGTGATGATGGGGATCAGGCGATCACAAAGCGGCAGGTGGACCATGCGGCCGACGATGGGGGCGTAGCGGGTGTCGGAGGGGTGGACGGCAACGGCACCATCGCCGAGCATGGTTTCGGGACGTGTGGTGGCGATGGAGATGTAGTCGCGCGTTTCGCGCAGGGTGATTTGGCCTTCGGCGTCTTTCTCGATGTATTCATAGGTCTCACCACCGGCGAGGCGGTACTTGAAGTGCCACATATGGCCGGCGACCTCAACGTTTTCGACTTCGAGATCAGAGATGGCGGTTTCGAAATGGGGATCCCAGTTGACGAGGCGTTTGCCGCGATAGATCAGGCCCTTGTTGTACATGTCGACAAAGACCTTGATGACGGCATCGTGGAAATTGCCGTCCTCACCCGCAGGGGCGCCGGGGGCGCCGGACATCGTGAACGCCTCACGGTCCCAGTCGCAGGTTGCACCGAGGCGTTGGAGCTGGCCAATGATGGTGCCGCGCGACGCCTGTTTCTGTTGCCAGACGCGGGAAAGGAATTTTTCACGCCCCATCGTGCGGCGGTTGGGTTCCTGATTGAGCGCCATGTCGCGCTCTGTGACCATCTGGGTCGCGATGCCCGCATGATCGGTGCCGACTTGCCACAGCGTGTCATCACCGCGCATCCGGTGCCAGCGGACGAGGATGTCTTGCAGGGTGTTGTTGAAGGCGTGGCCCATGTGCAGGGAGCCGGTGACGTTGGGCGGCGGGATCATGATGGAGAAGGGCTGACCGCCTGGCTTGGCATTGGCCCCGGCGCGGCCGACCTTCTGGTCGATCCAAAGGGCGGAAATCCGAGCCTCTGCTTCGGCGGCGTTGAAGTTCTTTTCCATAGGCATCGGGACAATCCTGCAATAGCGTCAATGCCTATTAGCGGGACTTGACCCGAGGGAAAAGCCAAATGGGCAGCAAAAGATGAGCTATCCGAAACGCGGCCGCCTGGGGCTGATGATGTCAGTTGCCGGCTGGATTTTTGCGGCGATGATTGGCTTGGGAATTGTGCTGGCGGTTCCGGCCTATTCGGAGTTTCGCACCGGCTGGCGGCTGGATGAGGCGGGGGCGGAGGTGACGGGGCGGATTGCTTCGCTGGTGCAGGGCACCCATTCCTGCGGCAAGAACAACCTGAGCACATGCGAGGATTTCACGGTCGGCTTCGACTTTGCAGCGGCAGGTGTCGGATGGCACGGCAGCGCGTCGGTTTCGTCGGGATTTTATGCCGGGCTCTCGGAGGGCGGGTCTATTGTGGTGCGTTATGTGATCGACGACCCGTCAATCACCGAGGTCGATCTTGGCACAACGCTGATTGGCGGGGTGGCGTTGTGGTTGATTGCGTTGGGATTCATGGTCGCAGGCGGCATCGGACTGTGGTTTCGGTTGCGGATGGCGACGCGGCTTGTGCGACTGCGGGATGATGGCACGATGCGGCTGGCCACCGTCACCTCGCAGGACCGCGCGAATGTCCGGGTCAATGGCATTCAGCTTTGGACAATGAGCTGGCTGGATGATGCCGGGGTTGTCGGCAAAAGCCGGATGCAGCGGCAGAAATATCTTGCGGACGTCGGGGCGAAGATCACGGTTTACGTTGATCCGGTGGGAAAGCTGCCGCCCGCTTGGGAAGGCGACAGCGGTACGCGGTGATTAGAGGGACTCGTTGATCAGGACGGCCCTACAAGTGCGAGTTCGATGCCTTGCGGGTCCAGGATTTGCAGGGTCAGGGCACCGCCCGGGACTTCATCCGGGCCTCTGAGGACTTTGCCGCCGGATTTGGGCACCTCGGTCGCGGCGGTCGTTGCCGAGCGGATGCCGAAATACGGGCGCCATCGCGATCCGCCCATACCCTGCATCGGGGCAAAGACGCCGCCAATATCCGTGCCGTTCCACGCAATGATGTGATAGGTCATATCCGGCCCCATCTCAACCGAGCGAGACAGGGTCCAGCCGAACAACTGTCGGTAAAAGTCGAGCGCGCCGGCGGGGTCGGTGGCGAGAAGCTCATTCCAGTTGCCGAATCCAGTTTTGGATTGATTGAATGCGCCGCCCTGACCGTCCATCGGCAGAGGTTGCAGGATGCCGAACTTTGCGCCCTCCGGGTCGGTCAGCAGGGCAAAGCGGCCAGTGTTCGGGATGTCGGCAGGCTGGGTCAGGCCGGTCGCGCCAAGCTCTGTCGCTTGGGCGAAGGTTTTGTCGCAATCATCGACGGCGAAATAGATCGTCCACGCCTGTGGCTGTTCGGCCTGAGACTGCATCATTCCGGCGATCATGGAGCCGTCGATCTGGGCCAGCCGGTAGTCCATGCCGGGCATGCCGCTATCGACGACGGTCCAGCCGAGGGTGGCGGCGTAAAAGGCTTGTGCTGCGGTAAGGTCGCTGGTGGCAAGTTCGTACCAGCAGGGGCAACCGTGAGTGGATTGGGTCATTCCGGCCTCCTTGGGGGTGAGTCGATTTGGCGATGGTGTGCGGGATGAACATTGAAATCAATCTATATCGTTCATGCTTTGTTCAATATCGGTGGTTTCCCGCGCGAAGCACGGAAGTTGTGGCGACTCCGGGCTTGTTGCGGAAGCCCGCCCCGGAGGCCGCCCACCCACCCACCCCGTCCTCCGGGGCGGGCGGTGCCGGTTTTGATGCGGGAGCATTTGGGGAGATGTGCGCCTCCGGCGGGGATATTTTTGAAAAAGTGAATTGAAAGTGGTGTGGTTCGCTGGATTAGACCGCGCGATCAATTCGGGTCGAAAGATGGATCAGGCTTTCGGACGACTTTACCCCGGTCAATGCGCCGATCTGGTCCAGCACCTGATCCAGCACCTGGGTATTGGGTGCCGCCAGCTGCATCAGCAGGTCGAAGCGGCCAGAGGTGGTGAACACTCGTTCAACCTCTGGGATGGATTTGAGGCGGGACAGGATGCCGGCCTGTGCGCGGGGTTCGATTGTCACCAGGACCGAGGCGCGCAATCGGCCCTGACGCGCCTCTTCCCCGAGCTTCAGGGTGTAACCGGCGATGATGCCCGTCGTCTCCAGCCGTTCAAGTCTGGCCTGAATGGTAGACCGGGCGACCTTCAGCCGCCGGGCCAAAGTGGCCACGGACATCCGTGCGTCGGCCCCCAGAAGGCCCAGAATGTTGCGGTCGAGGTCGTCCATGCAATATGCCTTGTCTTTTCGTCATTATAACGGAACTTTTCGTCATTTATAGCGTTTTGTTCGATGAAGATGTAGCGCATATGCGGCAAACTCGTTGCAGGAAAAGGGCGGCTCATACGCACCTGGCCTGGTTGAAAAAAACCATGCAGGTGCCACGCTTCGTCGAGCAGCGGGAAGGGACTTGCATCTTGTTGGCAGAAAGGATCACGCCGATGGGACTGTCCAAAACAATATGGACCAACCCGACCGAATTTCTTCGCAACCAGCAGCCGGAAAATCCGGTGCTGTTCTTTTCGCCGCCGATTGTGCAGGCGACTGCGCGGCGGTTTCTTGATGGCTTTCCGGGGCTTGTCACCTATGCGGTGAAATCGAACCCGGACGAGATGGTGGTGCAGAACCTCAGCGCCGCCGGGGTGCGCGGCTTTGATGTTGCCTCGCCCTACGAGATTCGGATGATCCGCCGCCTCGCGCCCGATGCGG
>JBDSXE010000056.1:0-3955 GCA_039926325.1 Paracoccaceae bacterium
ATCATCTGGTCGATCAGGAACACCGGCTGATAATTGGCGTAGTTGTTGTCGATGGTCGGGTATTTGACCTTGAGCAGGTGCAGCAGCGTCGCCTCGTCCAGCGGCATCTTTTTCTTGCGGGCGACCATTGCGAAGATTTTCAGGAAGTTTTCCTGATTGGGTCCGTCGATCTTGATCTTGAAGAAAATCCGCCGCAGGGCTGCGCCGTCAAAAATGGCGTTCGGGTGGAAGTTGGTGGAAAAGATGACCAGCGTGTCGAATGGCACGGTGAATTTCTCGCCCGATTGCAACGCCAGAATGTCGCGGTTTTCTTCCAGCGGGACGATCCAGCGGTTGACCAGTTTTTGCGGCGGTTCGGCCTGACGACCCAAGTCGTCGACGATGAAGATGCCGCCAGAAGACTTCAGCTGCAACGGTGCCTGATAGGTGCGGGCGACCGGGTTGTATTTCAGGTCAAGCATGTCCAGCGTCAACTCACCTCCGGTCACGACCGAGGGGCGCTCGCAGAACACATAGCGGTTGTCGAAACGGTTCATATTGCGGCGAATGGCGGTCGGATCGTCCAGCGATTCTTCGGCCTTTGAGTGGACGATGGGGTCATAGACGGTGATGACCTGACCCGAATATTCGATGGCGCGGGGGATGTAGATCTTGTCGCCCAACGCGGCGCGGATGCCGTTCGAGATCGAGGATTTGCCGTTGCCGGGCGGGCCATACATCAGGATCGATCGGCCCGAGGTGACGGCGGGCCCAAGATTTTCGATCAGATCGTCAGGCAGGATCAAATGACCCATACCCTTCATCAATTCGGTGCGGGTCAGCTTCATGTTGCGGACCGACTGGCGTTTCATCTGCTCGCCATAAGAGGCCAGCGGGATCGGCATGGCGCCGTAGTATTCGGACTGCGACAGGGCGTCCAAAGCGCGGGATTTGCCGGCATCGGTCAGCTGGTAGCCCATTTCGTTGCCGGAGGTGGCGTGAAGTGTCCCCGTAGCCTCTAGCAGCCTTTGGCCACGCGCGGCATCGACCAGCTCCTGTGTCAGCGTGTTGGGCAGGCAGATCACTCGGGCGATGACCGTGACAAGATCGATGTTCATGCGGAACATCGTCTTCAAGAGGATGTCGCGCATCATCACCGGCGAAATGCCAACCTCACCCAAGGTGCGGGGCGGCGCGGGCGGCACGACGCCGGTCTGGGTCTGGATATTCATCGCTGCACCTCGGGGTTCGGGCGGACTGTAACTTTAGGGCCTGAAGGATTGATGAACTGAAAAGTGGACAAGTTCATGGCATCCCGGCGATTTTGTCGGCCGATTTGGCGACAATCATGCGGAATTTGCGTCAGAACCACCATTCGAGGATGAGGTAGAAGATCAGCATTCCCGACAGGGCCAGCCCCATCGGAAAATCCTTGTGGGTCCAGCTTTGCCAGTCGGGTGAAGCGGCGCGAAACTGTGGGACAAGGCGCATCAGGCGGTGGCTGGCAAATGCCCCGAGCAAGCAAGACGCCAGCAGGATCATGTCAAGGCGGACATCGGACAGCACGAAAAACGGGGCCATCGCGGCGGCGAATTTCGCGTCGCCCGCACCAAGCAGACCTGCCGCGTTGCCAATGAATCCGACGACCAGCACCATCGCGGCCAGCGCCCATCCCCAGGCCCATGTGTGCAGTGGCATCACCAGTATGCCCACAACCAGCCAGACCGCCAACAGCGTCAGCACGGCGTAGTTCGGGATTTTCATGTAGCGCATATCGCTCCACGATACCCAGATGCCGATTGCAACGGCGAAGGGCAGAAAGGCCAGCGCGGCAGCGGCGGACAGCATCAATTTTCGAGTGCGGCGAGAGAACGCGATGCCGCCTCGAAATAAACCGGCGAGGTGTCGATGGCTTCGTGCAGCAGGCGTTTGCCTTGGTTGACATCGCCCTGTTTGATCGCCGCAAGCCCGGCGGTGTACAGAAGCTGCGACTTTTCATCCTGCGTCATGTCAACAACCGGCATGTCATACTTGTGCTGCATGGCACGGGCGAGGACGAGGTTGTTTTTGGCGGTGAACATCTTGGGGTCGTAGGTCAGCGCCTGGATGAACAGCTTTTCGGCCCCGGCAGCATCGCCGCGCGTCAGTTTGGAATAGCCCCAGTTGTTCAGAACGCCCTGCGGTTTGGTCGTCATGCCGGTGGCGATTTCGTAGAAACTGTCGGCCTTTTTCCAATCTTTCTTGCTGTCGGCAACCATCGCTTCCAGTCGGTAGCGTTCATAGGTTTCGACGGTGGGCGGGATGGAGTTCAGCATCGCCTCTGCCTTGGCCCAGTCGTTCGACCGGATCTCTACATCGGCCAGTGCCAGACGGTCGTCGTCGGTGGCCTCGGGCGTGGCGATGATCTGGGTCAGGATCGTCGTCGCCTCGGTATAAAGACCGGCACGCGCCAGGGATTTTGCCAGACCGCGTTTCAGGTCAATACGGTCGGGGGTGATGGTCAGCGCGTTCTTGAAATAATTGACCGCCTCTGTCGGGTCGGCAACGCTAAGCATCACGTCATTGAGGTTGGCCTGATCGACAGCCGCGACTTCGGCCACGGCTTTGTCAGCTTGAGCCCGTGAAACACCATGTTGGCAGGCGGTCAGCGGGACTGCGCCAAAAAGGCACAGCGCGAGTAGCACTGATTGGCGCATTTTGCGTCCTTTTACTGCTCAATGCGCCGACTAAGGGCGTTCCGATCTAGTGCTGGGACAGAAGGACGTAATCTCCCTCGCCACGGCGCACCAGATTGAATTGCGGACCATCGTCGACGGCAACGGGATCACCATACACCGACTTCTCTGATCGGGCGATAGCCAAGCGCAAATTCTCGCGGATTTCATCCGAATTGCCACTGTCAAGCGCGTAAGCCTGCTGGAACACCGCGCGCGCCTCGCCATATTTGCCCTGTTCCATCAGGACGACGCCCAGATTGTTGACCGCGGGAACAAAGTTTGGGTCTTCGTCGATGGCTTTGCGGAGGATTTTTTCGGCTTGCCCCAGGCGGCCGAGTTTCAGGTCGGCAGAGCCGATGGCGGATAAAACGTCGGAATTGACGCCCTGAACAGATGCGGCACGGTAATAGGCTTTCAATGCCAATTCATATTCACCGGCGGCCATAAGACGATGCCCGACCTCCAGCCCGTCGACGCCCTGACGAGAGCCGTCGACAGCGGGAGGGGAATCGCCAGCGGTGGGGTTGGATGCATCAAGTCCGCCTGACAAAGTGCAGGCGGACTGAAGCAGGGCCGCGATGAGGATGGCAAAGCGCAGTCGTTTAACCTTCGTTTTGCCGAAGGGGGTTACGGGGCCCCCATGGACAGGGTCTTGGCGATGCCGTGCACCGAGGGACCGATCAGGATGATCAACAGCGGCGGCAACGTGAACATCATAGTCCCAAGCGTCAGCTTTGTCGGCAAGGTATTTGCTTTTTCTTCGGCACGCATCACGCGTTTGTCACGCATTTCTGCCGAATAGACCCGAAGCGCCTCTGCAATCGAGGTGCCGTAGGTGGCGGACTGGACGAGGGTGGTCACGAATGAGGAAACGTCAGGAACGCCGACCCGTTCGGACATGTCTTTCAGAACAACCACGCGTTCCTTGCCGGCCTTTACTTCATGGCTGACCATTTCAAATTCGTCGGCAAGTGCGGGATAGCCGGCGCGGCTTTCCTTGGCGACGCGGTTGATGGATTGGTCAAGCGACTGCCCGGCCTCGACGCACACCAGCATCATGTCCAGAGCATCGGGAAAGCCCTGAATGATCTGCTTTTTACGCTCTTCCACCCGGCGGGTGATCCAGTATTGCGGCAGGTAATAGCCAGCGGCGCCCGGGATGACGGTGGCCAGGATTTTGAACTGAGTTGTCAGTTCTTGGTGGCGAGACACCATGATCGTGTAGATCACACCAACAATCAAAAAGCCGATGCCAAGTG
>JBDSXE010000057.1:0-10807 GCA_039926325.1 Paracoccaceae bacterium
CGCATTGCCTGTTCGACAAGGAAACCGGCGCGCGGATTGATCCGTCGCAGATCAAATTTCTGGCCGGGTGGCGCACTGGCCGGGCAGAGGCATATCGTGGCGCGCGGCAGGCTGTCGCGCATCCGGACTACGTTTACGGTGGGTCGGGTCAACTGGATCGCGTGGCCTATGATGTGGCAGTGATCGAGCTGGATCAGCCCATTCTGACAAGTGCTGTCAAACCGTTTGAGGTCGCGGCGACCCCCGAGGCGGGCGACACGGTGGGAGTGGTTTCCTACGCGCAGGACCGCGCCGATGCGCCATCCTTGCAGCAAAAGTGCAACGTGGTGGACCGGCAGACCGGCATTCTAGTGATGACATGCGATGTCGATTTCGGCTCGTCCGGAGCGCCGGTGTTTTCGATGAAAGACGGTGTGCCGCAAGTGGTGTCGGTGATTTCCGCCAAGGCAGAGGTAGAGGGTAAACAGGTGTCGCTGGGGTCGGCGTTGCAAATTCCGCTGGCAGCACTGATGGCGGAACTGGATGCGGGTGGGCCGTCCAAAGGGGTCGCTGGCAATGTTCAGATGCTGTCGGGCGGCATGGGTGGCGGCGCGAAGTTCGTGAAGCCGCAGGCCACATCGCCCTGACTTTCGGGTCTTGTAACCTCGCTGAAGTGTTCCCAAATCAGGGTGGTGCCGGGTGCCAATATTGGGCCCGCCACACATTCCGCCCGTCCCGAGGAGGGAGGGTTCACTTTCATCGCTCCCAGGAGGATGCAATGCAAACACTTGATTTCGCACCACTTTACCGCGCAACCGTTGGCTTTGACCGGATCGCTGATCTGATGGATCGTGTCAGCGCCGATGTCGCTCAACCGACCTATCCGCCCTACAACATCGAAAAGACCGCAGAGGATGCCTATCGCATCTCTATCGCCGTTGCCGGGTTTTCACCCGATGAACTGGCTGTCGAGGTCAAGGAGGGTGCCCTGCAGGTGTCGGCCAAGCGTTCGGCGGAAGCGGGTCAGAAAACCTATTTGCACCGTGGCATCGCCACCCGCGCCTTTGAGCGCCGCTTTGCGCTGGCCGATCATATGCGCGTGACGGGCGCTGACCACGAAAACGGCATGCTGCACATTGATCTGGTCCGCGAGACGCCCGAAGCGTTGAAACCGCGCCGGATCGAAATTGGCCGGCCTAGCGACGTTCAGGGCAGCGCCGTGCTTGCCGCGCCAGAAACCGCGCAGAACTAAGCAAAAAGGCCGCGGGATTTCGCATCCCCCGGACCCCCTGCGGGATATTTATGAAAAGATGAATGAAAAGCCCCGGAGCGATGTTCCGGGGCCTTTCTGTTACTGTGCGGTCAGGCTTTGCGCCAGCCGCATCAGATTCACCGCCTCGACCCGGTAACCGAATTCGTCCGGGCCCCTGGCACCGGAGGCTAGCGCGATTGCCTGATCATAGCTCCAGCTGCCAAGGTAGGTGGAGTGTTGCAGCAGCTGCCCAAACCCGGCAACCGCCGCTGCAAACCGGGCGTCGTCGCCTGCATTGCCAGTCCCGACGATCGGCGTTTCGATCAGCTTAGACGTGTCCTGCCCAGGATCCTTGTAGCGCAGGCGCAGGAAACCAAGTTCGGGCGACTGGCCAGCGGTCTGTGTCGGCGCGGCATAACGCAGGGCGTTGTTCAACAGGGCAGGGCTGTTCGGAGCGGTGACTTCATACAGTGCCGTCACTTGCAGGCCAGCGCCGATTTCACCAGCATCCACCTTGTCGTTGTTGAAATCCTCGCGCTTCAACGCGCGGGTTTCATAGCCGATCAGACGGTATTCCGCGACCTGCGCCGGGTTCCATTCCACTTGAATCTTGACGTCATCGGCAATCGGGAACAGTGCCCCCGTCAACTGGTCCACCAGAACCTTTTGCGCCTCAGCCAGCGTGTCGATGTAGCTGGCGGTGCCGTTGCCGTTCTGGGCAAGGGTCTGCATCGTTGTGTCGTCCAGATTGCCGCGACCGAAACCAAGCACCGAAAGATAGACGCCGGTGTCGCGTTCCTTGGCGACGAAGGTTTTCAGATCCTCCGGGTCAGAGATGCCGACGTTGAAATCGCCATCGGTGGCCAGCAGCACGCGGGAAACCTTGCCGTCACCCTTCATTTCGCCCGCAATCTGATAGGCCAGCGCCAGACCTTCAGCCCCAGCTGTAGAGCCGCCGGATTGCAGGTTGTTCAGCGCGTTCAGGATTGCGTTGCGGTCGCTGGCGTGGGTCGGCGGCAAGACTTCACCCGCCGAGCCGGCATAGGCGACGATGGCGATCTGGTCCTCTGGTCGCAGTTTGGACAGCATCAGGGACAGCGACTGTTTCAGCAGCGGCAGTTTATTGGCATCCTCCATGCTGCCCGACGTGTCGATCAGGAAGACGAGGTTCAACGGCGGGCGGTCTTTGATCGCAGGCATCCGGCCTTGCAGAGCGATGTGAACAAGGCGGGTGTTTGGGTTCCACGGGGTCGTCATGACGGTGACGGTATCGGTAAACGGGGCGCCGGCAGCTTCCGGTGCCGGGTAGTTGTAGGGAAAGTAATTCACCATCTCTTCAATGCGAACGGCCTCTGGTGGCGGAAGCTGACCGGCGTTCAGGCTGGACCGGATGACGGAATATGACGCGGTATCAACATCGACCGAGAAGGTGGATACGGGTTCCTCGGCCGTGACATGCACTGGATTGACCGGGGCGTTGTTGAAGGTTTCGGTGTTGGGCTCTGGCTGCATCACGTAGGGATCGGCAGGGGCGACCATGCCTTCGACCATCGCGGTGGCAGGGGCCGATAAAGCATTGCCCGCTCCGGCCAGGCCACGAAGACCGGCGCTGGTTTCGGGCGCAGTGGTGGCGACAGTCCCCATCGGTGGCGTCACTGGCACAGGTTCGGCCAGCGTCTTGGGTGCTGCAAGGCTTTGGGCGGTTGTGGAATCGGCCAGTTTGTCCATCGCGGGTCCGGCGGGCACTTCGGCGGCTGCGCTGCGGGTTTCGGTCAACGGGGCCTGATCGCCCGGCAGTGGTGGGGCGGGCGGCGTCGGTGCATCCGTGCTGGCCACGGTGGTGTCGGCACGGCCAAGGTCGGTTTCATCAGCCTTCAGGTCATCAGCCGCAGTCTGCTTTGGCACCGTGGCATCAACCACCGGCTTCTCAGAAACTTCCGGCTGCTTCACCGGCAGTTTCACCTGCTGCAATTCCGGCAGCACGAAGAACACGCCGACACAAAGCGCAAGGACAGAGGTGGTGGCGGCCAAATAGGGGCGGGTATTCAATGTCTTCAGCATATGACGCACTCCGTTCAGGAACCCCGCCCTTTCCGGGCGGTCCTGAGATAGACGCGAGCCATCGGTCGATCCTTGGAGGCGGTCGAAATTTTCCATCGCCATCGCCAAAGCGGCGGCCTTGGCGTCAGGATCAGGCGTGGGTGCCGCCCGCAAGGCGGCTTTCAGGGCGTCAAGATCATCCGTCATTTCGCATCCTCCGCCGCTATCGCGCGCAGACGTTTCTTCACTTCCGACATTCGCCAGGCAATCGTGCCCTCGGACACTCCCAGCACCTCGCCGGCCGCTCCTTGCGTCAGCTCTTCACCCAGAACAAGCGCCACAGTGTCACGCAATTCCGGCGTCAGGCGCTGCATGGCAGATGTCAGCCAATCCAGCGCCTCTGCCTGAACTGTGATTTCGTCCTGGCGGGCGATTTCCCAATCACCCCAGCCGCTTGCCGCCTTGGATCGCGTTGCCTGACGACGGCGCAGGTCGTGGGTGGCATTGACTGTCACGCGGTAAATCCACGTCGAAAACCGCGCCTCTCCACGCCAGCCGTGCAGCTTGGCGGGCAACGCGGCGCAAATGTCCTGCGTCAGATCCTGCGCCTCTGCCCGGTTGCCGGTCAGCCGGTATGCCAGGCCGAAAATCCGGTCGTAGTACCGCGCCACCAGCACGCCAAAGGCGGTGCGGTCGCCACCGGCGGCGGCTGTGGCAAGGGTCTCGTCGGGCGTTTCCATCAGCATCACGATAAGTGAGACGCAGCCCGATGGGCAATCCTTGGAAAGAAATTCCCCACACGCAAAAAAATTGTGACGGAGGCGGGCCTGTCCGCCTCCGTCACATCTGGCCTTGCCGCAGGGGAATACGGCCGGCCAGAAGGGCATGAGTGTGGGACCGCTCATGCGCCTTTCGAAAACTAGGACGCGGTGGGATCGACTTTCCTTGGGGTCGATCAGAAGAATTTTAAAAAGGCGGAGACGATCAGACCGCCTCCGCCATATGGTCGGTCGCCGAACTGGACGACCCACCGGTACCGTTACGCATCCGCCTCCCCAATACACGGGGCGCGGGCCACCCGGCTTTCCTGCATCACAGGATCACGGGGTAGAGGTTGGCGAAGGCGGGCCTGTCCGCCTCCGCCGTCTGGACTTGCTGCCGGGGACTAGAACAGCAGGCCGTCCAGAAATCCGTAAGCACCGCCACGGGTGTTAAGCATCGCCAGTTGGTGGGTATTCTGAGCATAGGCCACCACGGCGTTGTAGGTTCCCGGTCCAAACGAACCATCTACCGAACCACGATAGTAGCCGTAGGCCATCAGGCTGGACTGGATGCGGCGGCGTTCGTCGCGGGTGTAGCTGTTGAACGCCTGAGCTGTGGGCGTGTTGTAAACGCTTTGCTGAACCGGGGGATAATAGACCGGCGGGCGTGGCCGCTGCGGGTAGTAAACCGGCGGCTGCTGCGGGTAATAAACCGGCGGCTGCTGATAGTGGCCGCGACGGTGTTGGCCGTAGATGGGTTGGTTATAGACAGGTTGGTTATAGACCGGTTGCTGGTGTTGCTTGTTCGCCTCGTTAATGACGGTACCAAGCAGGATCACCGCAAGCGCACCTTTGGAGAAGTCTTGTTCGCGCTGGCCCCAAGCCAGGGCAGGGGCGGATGCGGATGCAAGCATGGCGGCTGCGGTAACGCCAGCGATGATGTTACGTTTGGTATTTGTGAACATGTTGGGCAGCATGTCGTTTCCTTTCATAAGTTGGCTTTTGCCTGAGACAACACATGGGGCATTGGGGCGGGCTAGGCAAAATCATCGCCCTGATATGGGATAACAAGGGGCGAAAACCCGATTTAACTGATTGAAATTGCATACAGAGTAACGCTTGCCCTGCGCCTTGGTTCCCGGTGCGATTTTGTTTTGCAGCGGAAAGAATCAACCGTCGATTTGATGCGGCGGGTCAGAATGGGCTTCGCGAAATCCGCAGCGGTCAGATTAAGCCCGCCAGGAACGGCTGTAGGCTTTCGGTGGCAGTTTCAGGCTTTTATGCAAAGAATGCGCGTGTGGCGCTTTTCATCGTCAACCTCTGCAATCGGCAAACCGCTTGAGCGCGATCTTTTCGATAGGCGGTTCTACCTTTGCAGGCAAAGGTCGAACACTTGCTTTTCACCGATCATTCCGTAGGCATTCAAATCCGACACCAAGCTCCTGTGGTTGTCGGAAAGAATGCTCCGGCGACCATGTCTCAGGCTGTGCGGAAATCGAAATGTTTCCGGACGTCTTCTTCGATCTTCCAGATACCCTTGAACGTCGGCTCGACCACGAAAGCGTCGCCCGCCTGTACGGTGACCGGCGTTCCGCCATCGGGGGTGATCGTGATGCGGCCAGCGATCAGCACCACATATTCATAGGCGGTATAGGTGGCGTGATAGCTGCCCTTTGTGCATTCCCAGATGCCGGAAACCATGTCGCCCGCAGCAGAGGTGTGCAGTACCCAGGTCTTCATCGAAGGCGTCCCCTCGGTCACGATCCAGCCATCAAGATCGGCGGTCGAAGGGTCTTTTCCGGTGGTGGCGGGCAGTTTGGTGATGGTTTGCACGTGGTATCCTTGAATTGATTTCGCAGGGCAGGCGGCTTGTGCCAGTTCAAACGCTAAGGCAGATGTACTTCATTTCCATGTAATCCTCGATGCCATGATGCGACCCCTCGCGGCCCAAGCCCGACTGCTTGACGCCGCCGAATGGGGCGACTTCGGTGGAAATCAGGCCGGTGTTGACGCCGACCATGCCATATTCCAGAGCTTCCTGAACGCGGGTGATGCGGCCGATATCGCGGGCGTAGAAATAACTGGCAAGGCCGAAGATCGTGTCGTTGGCGCGGGCGATCACCTCTGCCTCGGTGTCGAATTTGAACAGTGGAGCCAGCGGGCCAAAGGTTTCCTCGGTAGCGACCTTCATGCTGCCGGTGACGCCGGTAACGATCGTCGGCTCGAAAAACGTGCCGCCCAAAGCGTGACGATGGCCACCCATGACGACCTTGCCGCCGCCCGCCAACACGTCGGCGATGTGTTCTTCGACCTTATCAACCGCGTCTTGGTTGATCAGCGGCCCTGTGGTGACGCCCGCTTTCAGACCATCGCCGATGCTCAGCTTGCCGACCGCGACCGCCAGTTTATCAGCGAAGGCGTCGTAAACCCCGGCTTGCACATAAATCCGGTTGGCGCAGACGCAGGTTTGGCCGTTGTTGCGGAACTTGGAAATCATCGCCCCTTCGACCGCCGCATCCAGATCGGCATCGTCAAACACGATGAACGGCGCGTTGCCGCCAAGCTCCATCGAGCATTTCAGGACCTGATCCGCCGCCTGTTTCAGCAAGATGCGACCAACCTCGGTCGATCCGGTGAAGGTCAGCTTGCGGATGGCGGGGTTTTCGCAAAACTCGCGGCCAATCTCGGACGCACGTTTCGATGTGATGACAGAGAATATGCCACCCGGCAGTCCGGCGCGTTCGCCAAGGACCGCCAATGCGATGGCGGACAGCGGGGTTTCTGCAGCGGGGCGGGCGACGAAACCGCAGCCTGCCGCGATGGCAGGGGCGACTTTGCGGGCCAGCATCGCGTTCGGAAAGTTCCACGGCGTAATGGATGCTGCAACGCCAATGGGTTGCTTGATCACGGTGATGCGTTTGTCGCGCTGATGGCCCGGGATGGTTTCACCATAGATGCGCTTGGCCTCTTCGCCAAACCATTCAATGTAGGCGGCACCATAGGCAACCTCGCCCTTGGCCTCTGCCAAAGGCTTACCCATCTCAGCCGTCAAGATGATGCCAAGATCGTTTTGGTTTTCCATGCACAGGTCGAACCACTTCCGCATGACCACTGCGCGTTCCTTGCCGGTGCGGGCGGCCCATTCCTTGCGGACAATGTCGGCAGCGGCGATGGCGCGTGCGGCATCTTTGCGCGTCAGGTCAGGGACATGGGCGATGATGTCGCCCCGTGCCGGGTTCAGGACCGGGAATGTCGCACCATCTTCGGCATCCACCCATTCGCCGGCGATATAGGCTTTGTTGGGCAGCATTGACGGGTCTTTCAGGATCGAGCGCAGGTCAGTGACGGAATCGAGCATCGGGGCCTCCCATTTCCGGTTTGACCATGCAATGCAGGAGGGGCGCGGAAAAGTCCAGTTCTGGCGCGTCGCTGTGCAACGATTTGATCAAATGGAGGTGGCAGTGGACCCAACGAAGGATATGGACCGCGCCTATTCCAACGGGGCCTTCATCCCGGGGTCTGCCGTTCTGCCAGGGCAATGGGCGGCGCAGGCTGCGGCGTTCCGTGCAACTGCACGGGGGGAATTGGGCATCGCCTATGGCGCGGGCAATCGGGAGCGGTTTGATCTGTTCTTGCCGCAGACCGCGCCACGTGGGTTGATGGTGTTCGTGCATGGTGGGTACTGGCTGGAATTTGGCCGCGAAAGCTGGTCGCATCTGGCCGCTGGCGCGTTGGCGCGGGGGTGGGCCTGTGCAATGCCGTCGTACACGCTGGCACCAAAGGCCCGGATTTCCGCGATCACCCAGCAGGTTGCTGCGGCGGTTCGGGCGGCCTCAGCTATGGTTGACGGCCCCGTTGTGGCCACGGGGCATTCGGCGGGCGGCCATTTGTCGGCGCGAATGGGCTGCGCGGATCTGGGGCTGGCAAGGGTGAAACGCGTGGTGCCGATATCGCCGGTCGCAGAGTTGTCACCGTTGATGCTGACGAAAATGCAAGACCAGTTGCAGCTGACCGATGCGGAATGCAAAAGTGAAAGTCCCGCCCGTTTGGCGTTGCGGCATGACTGCCAAGCGCATGTCTGGGTCGGCGCGATGGAGCGTCCGTCGTTTTTGTGGCAGGCACGTTTGCTGTCCGAGGAATGGGCTTGCCCGTGGACCGCGGCCCCGCAGCGCCACCATTTTGATGTCATCGACGAATTGCAAAACGCGGACTCGGCGCTGATGAATGTCTGTCTGGCCGGGTTCTAACGTCAGCGGTTGGCGTGCATCCGTTCGATGTAACTTCGCATCTCTTCCGCTTCGTGCCGCGCATCGCGCAGACCTTCCATTGCGGCCCGCAGTTCGGCTTCGGTCTGGGCGATCTGGCTCATCAGTTCGGCCTCGCGTTGTTCCAGATACAGGATCGCCTGGTCGCGGGTTTCTTCGGCCTCGTGCAGGCTTTGCGCCAGAAGATCCATTTCGGCCATGTCGCCGCCTGCAACCCGGGTAAAGCGGTGCAGCAGCCAATGCGTGAAATACCCCATCGCAAAAGCCAGCAGCAGGATGATCGCAGTGGCGACGATGAATTCGGTGCGGTTCATGGTTTGGTCATTCGGGCGGCATTCCTTGGGCGTCATCCTGTCTCGCCGCTGGACCGGGCGCCGTCAATAGCATGCGGGCCTAGTTTTGAGCGGGGCGCGGCTTCGGGCGGGCAGTTTTGTCATGCAGCGCCAGCGAGGGGCTGTCGTCGCCAGAAAAGTCGGGGGCAGAGGAGTCTGGGGCGGCGATGGTGGGGGCCGCCATGGCATCCGCAGGCTGGGTCGCCGGGTCAGTGACGGTCGGCGTATCGGCGGGCGCAGTCGCGTCGGCAGAGACGGTCGGCGTATCGGCAGGTATAGTTGCGTCGGCAGAGACGGTCGGTGTTGCGGCGCCGACCAAGCTGAACTCGATCCGGCGGTTGGCCTCGCGCCCGGTTTCGTTGCCGTTGTCGGCGATGGGCACGCCTTCGCCATAACCCTTGGCATACATGCCCGACACATCGACCTGACGGCCTTGCAGCGCGACCAGAACCGCCTCTGCCCGCGCCTGGCTTAGCGACAGGTTGCCACCGTCTGACCCCTGGGCATCAGTATGGCCCGCGATTTCCATCTTCACGCCGATGCAATTTTTCAGCGCAATGGCCAGCGCATTCAGAACCCCGGCAGAGCCTGCGTCGATTTCGGCGGACCCGGGATCAAAGCTGATCTTCTTGGCGGCCAGCACGGCATGAACATTGTCCGCACACTGCTGCGCGGTCGGCAGGGCGGCAAGCGGGTCGTATTGCTTGTCATAGGTCACGTTGACCTTGAACGTCTTACCCTGCCCCAGCCGCCCCGACAGCAGCTGCGATATTGTGGCAGAGGCGTTTTGCTGGCCGCTGACGCCAGAGATTTCGACGGTATCGGGCCGCACCAGCAATGCGCCGTGGTCCAACTGTGCCAACGCCTGCAAGCCCGCCAATACCCGTTCGGGCCAGCCATCGGGCAGGTCGGGGTCAAGTCGGGTTGCAACGCGGACGTTGGCCCCGCCAAAGCGCGCCTTGGCAAAACTGGCAACGGCGGCCTGCACCCTGTCGTCCGTCAGGCGGCCGCGCATTTCGACCAGATGAGTGTTGGCGGCACGGGTCGCGGTGAATTCGACAGGACCGGCGGCGGTCGTCTTGGCCTTTTCCGGCATCTTGGCGTCCAGCGAGAATACTTCGGGCAAAGACGCGCGCAGTTCACCGATCTCGCGGTCAAAGCTGGCTTGCGTGACGTCATCACCTGCCAGCAACGTCACATCGGCATCCGAAAACGTGACCGTGCCGGAACCCAGTTGTGCCATCGTCGCGATGGCTGCACTGGTCGCCTGACCCCACGACGGACTGGGCACACCAAGGCCAATCGTGCAGGTCACATCACCCATCGCGCCGGCCTTGTGGGCGGCCGCAAGGATGCGGGTGCGCGCCTTTACAGTATCGGCAGCGCAAGCGTCGAAATGCGGGCCAGTCTGGTCAATCACAAAACGCAGGGTATACGGCGTCAGAACCGGGCGGGGGGCGGAAATGTCGGTGGTGACGGACAGGCCAGCCGGCGTGGATTTGGTCAGCTGATCTTCAAAGCTGCGCTTTTCTTCAAGACTGGCGGCGATGGCAGTCACGGTGACACCAGCCGCCGAGACAGAGATTTTGGAACGTGGCAGCAGTTCCAGCGCCTGCACGCCAAATGTAAGTGCGGCTTCCCAATTGTCGGGCGCGGGGTAGGCGGCGGTTTCCAGCATATCCATCGGCGGGGTGTCCGAAGTCAGCGCCTTGGCCGCGACGGTCAGTTTCGCTTCACTGTCACCATCGGGCAGCAGGCCGATCAGTTGTACCTCGTCGTCGTTCCGCAGCATCTCTACCGAAAAGCGCGGGGCACCGACGACTTTGGCGGGTGTCACTTCAAAACCATCGCGCAGTCGGCCCGAGTCAACGATGGTCCCAGCAAGGTTCATGGCGGAAAAGCGCATGGCCTCGTTTGGTGCGGTCCCCGACAGGGCGACGATCAGGCCGTTGGTTTCGACGTTGGCCCAGGTATAGCCTTCGGCCAGCAGGCGCGACGTGACTGCGGTGCCAGAGCGGTTTTCGACGACAATCGCAAGCCCCCAGGCCACCAGTGCCGCCAGCAGTGCCGCGACGACAAATGCCCCAAACCCAAGCAGTCCAGGTGCGGGTTTGCGGCGGGGGGAAGGGACGGGCAGGTCAACCACGGTGGCGAAGAATCCTATAGGTGGGGGGTGGC
>JBDSXE010000058.1:0-5283 GCA_039926325.1 Paracoccaceae bacterium
AGCCGAACACACCTGCGCCGCCGCGGCCATTTGACCGACCGTGCGGGATTTAAGGCGTAGGTCGGCGGCCATCCCGCTCATATGTAGCGAGTGCTGTGCGACGGCTTTGGAGTGAGAGCGCAACATCGCATTCGTAGCGGGAGTGCGGTAGCCGGAGAGGAGCATATAGGGCTCGTTTACGTCCAGCATGTGATGGGTGGCAGCAATGATATCAAGGTTCTGCGGGTTCATCTTGATCGACTGATCGGCGCGGAGGTCGCGCATGAAGTGATTGACTTCATTAAGAACTTCGGGAATGTACGCGCCGTCCACCCAGTAAATCGTGTCGACACTTTCACCAGATCGGCCCGAGTACATTTTAACTCGTCGGACATCACCAGCCCCCCGCAACAGGCCGAAAGCGTTCGAGTAGGTGGGTGCCGCTGCAACTGTCGCCGCTGCAAACACGCCCAACAAGCCGCGCCGCGTGAGTACCGCTGAGTTCGTATTGGTCATTTGTAGGCCTGTCCCGTTAGAGTCTGTCGCCGTCTATTCCGACGGTATTCGTTGTCACTTTTTCCCCAAGTGCCGCGCAGATATGACACAGCTTCTTTACCAGCCCAACAACCAATTGCCCTGCGTTCAAGCACTTTGGCCCCAATAGGCAGAAACTCGCTGAAATCAAGGCAGTGATGGGCAGATTTTCCCCGCCTGACCAGCAAAAGCGATTGCGTGATCAAATAGCGACAATCGGACCTTGCCAGCGCATGGGCACGATGGGTGTGAGTTTACATCGGCTTGATTCTGCATCTACTTTGAAGCTAACAGCGAAATTTGGCCTATGGTCAGTCATGGGTCGGTTGGTTTGACAAGGATTTGGCCTGAAATGACCTTTGCGATTAGCCGGCGCGGTGCTTTGCGCGTGATGACTTCGGCGCTGGCTTCGGCGGCGGTATTTGGTGCCAACCCCGGCATGGCCGCGGGCTTGATGTCGGCATTTACCCAATCTCTTGCAGAAGCGGCTGCGGATAGTGATGTCGTCGCGGCTTTTTACCGTGATCATGACTATGCGACGCTGTGGACCGGTGCCGCTGATGCTGATCGGCGGCAGGTGCTGCTGAACGCGTTCGACACAGCAACGGCCCATGGTTTGCCCGCGCAACGCTATGATGCAGCACAACTGCGGGCGCATTTTGGTGCGGCCCAGACCGAAGGCGATCTTGGACGGCTGGAAGTCGAGATGAGCACGGCCTATCTGGCCTTCGTGCGTGACCTGTCTTCGGGTGCGCTGGTGCCGTCTTCGGTGTCTGGCGACATCAAGCGCGTGGTGGATCGGCCTGATGCGGCACTGGCGATGATCGCGGCAACCGGCGATGCCTTCCCCGACTATCTGGACAACCTGGCACCGATCGCACCCGAATATACCCAACTGATGAAAGAGAAATTGGCGCTAGAGGAAGTTGTCGCCGCTGGCGGGTATGGCGCACAGATTGACGCAAAGTCGGTCGACATTGGCACCAGTGGCCCTGCGGTCGTGCAATTGCGCGATCGTCTAATGGCAGTTGGCTACCTTTCGCGGTCATTCAGCGAGGATTATGACGCCGACATTCAGGCCGCAGTGCAGCGATTCCAGTTGGACAACGGCATCGAGGGCACAGGCGAGGCGGGCGAGGGCACCGTCGCGGTGCTGAACGTCGAGGCGGGCCAGCGCCTAAAATCGGTTGTCGTTGCGATGGAACGGCTGCGCTGGATGGGCAATGCACCCTTGGGTGAGCGGCATATCTGGGTCAATCAGCCGGACTTTACCGTCAAAGTCTATGACGACGGCAAGGTCACGTTCGTGTCTCGCGTCGTGATCGGCAAGGTTGGCGCGGATACCGAAAGCCCGGAATTTTCCGATCAGATGGAGTTCATGGTCATCAACCCGACTTGGTCGGTGCCGCGTTCCATTGTGGTCAAGGAATACCTGCCAATGATGCAGCGTAATCCCAATGCTCAGGGGCAGTTGCAGGTGATCGACCGGGCTGGCCGGGTCGTGGACCGCGCGTCTGTGGACTTTGCTGCTTATACACCCGGCACCTTCCCCTATGCCCTGCGTCAGCCGCCGTCGGATGGCAATGCGCTTGGCAAGGTCAAGTTCATGTTCCCGAACCAGTACAACATCTATCTGCACGACACTCCGACCAAGTCATTGTTTGCCAAGGAAGTTCGCGCGTTCAGCCACGGTTGTATCCGGGTCGGCTCGCCGTTCGATTTTGCCTATGTGCTGCTGGCAAAACAGACCGATGACCCCAAAGGCCTGTTCAAAAGCTATCTGACCGGTGGGCGTGAAGCGGTGCTGGATCTGGCAAAGCCGGTTCCAGTTCATCTGGTATATTTTACAGCTTGGCCAAATGAACAGGGCACGATCAGCTACAGGCGCGATATCTATGGCCGCGACGCCAAGGTTTTCGCGGCTTTGGCGGAGGCCGGGGTGGTGCTGGAAGGTGTTCAGAGTTAAACCTGCTGCCAAAGGGTTTCACACCCAAGGCAGTGGAGTTTTGACATGGGGCACAGCGATTTAAGCCACACGATTGGCAGCATAGCGCAGGCATTGGGCGCAGAGGCCTATGGTGCGCTCGATCTGCCGATTTCCGGCGCTTCGGAACCTGCCGCGGCTGGACCGCATGACCTCGCGCTGGCGATGGACGCGAAATATGCTGGTGGAATTGCCAAGGGCCACGCACAGGCGGCGCTGTTGTGGCCGGGTGCCGATTGGCAGGCAATGGGCCTGAAAGCCGCAATAATTGCGCCGCGCGGACGGTTGGCGATGGCTGGATTGTCGCGGATTCTGGACCAGGGACCGCAGATTGCGCCCGGCATCCACGCCATGTCGATCATCGACCCGACGGCAGTAATAGGCGAGGGGGCGGCCGTCGGGCCGTTCGTCACCATCGGGGCCGGCGTGCGAATTGGCGCGCGGGCACGTGTAGCATCACATGTGTCGATTGCCGAAGGGGCGGTGATCGGGGACGACGCGCTGATTATGCAAGGCGCACGAATTGGAGCGCGCGTCCGGATTGGTAATCGGCTGATTTGCAAGCCCGGCGCGGTGATTGGCGCCGATGGGTTCTCCTTTGTCACCGAGGAACGGTCCGGGGTTGAAGATATCCGCGCAACCCTTGGACAACGCGACGAAATTCGCAAACAGTCGTGGATCCGGATTCATTCGCTGGGATCGGTGTTGGTTGGCGATGATGTCGAGGTGGGGGCAAATTCCTGCATCGACCGCGGCACCGTTCGCGACACGCGGATCGGCGATGGTACCAAGTTGGACAATTTGGTCCACGTCGCGCACAATGTCGAAATCGGTTCCGATTGCCTGTTGTGCGCCCTGGTTGGTGTAGCCGGATCGACTAAGGTTGGCAGTCGCGTGGTGCTGGGGGGGCAGGTTGGCGTGGGCGATAACCTGTTCATCGGTGATGATGTGATTGCGGGTGGCGGTACCAAGATCCTGACCAATATTCCAGCGGGGCGGGTCATTCTGGGCTATCCTGCGGTCAAGATGGCAACGCATATCGAAATGCAGAAGGCGCTGCGCCGTTTACCGCGACTTGCCATTCGGGTCGCCGGGATCGAAGCGCGGCTTGGCGCTACCGCCACAGAGGGCGAAGCGGAATGACGGCGGATCGCAGCGATGTGCGTGGCAAAGTCATCGCGATCATTGCGCGGCAGGCGTTGGTGGACGTCAGTCTGGTACGTCCCGCGATGTCGCTGCAAGAGCTGGGGCTGGACAGCCTTGGGTTGGTTGAGGTGATTTTTGCCATCGAAGAGACCTTCGACATCGCAGTTCCCTTCAACGCCAACGAGCCGGATGGCAGCCCGTTCGACACCTCTTCCGTGACTGCGGTGATTGGCGCGGTGGAGGCGCTGCTGGCTGACCAGCCCGCATGAGGCGCGTCGTAATCACCGGGGCCGGCACGATCAATCCGTTGGCCCATGATGTGGCGAGAACGTATGAAGCGATGCGTGAGGGGCGGTCGGCAATCTGCCCATTGCAGTTTCGCGATGTGGAGCGGCTGACGGTGCGTATCGGCGCACAGATCAAGGATTTTCAGCCCGAGGCGCACTTTTCCCGCAGCGAACTGGCCCTGCTGGACCCGTTCGCGCAATACGCGCTGGTGGCCGCGCGGCAGGCTGTGGCGCAATCGGGGCTGCAGTTCGAAGGCGAGTTGGCCGATCAAGCCGGGGTCATTCTGGGCAGTGCGGGCGGTGGCCTGCAAACGTCGGACGACAATTACCGGCTGGTGTACGAGGCGGGGAAAAACCGTGTGCATCCGTTCGTGGTGCCGCGACTGATGCACAATGCTGCGTCGGCGCAAGTGGCGATGGCGTTCAATTTGCAGGGACCGAACTATACCGTCGCCTCTGCCTGCGCGTCGTCCAACCATGCGATCGGTCAGGCGTTTCACATGGTTCGCGCGGGCGCATCGCCGGTGATGCTGGCGGGTGGCTGTGATGCCATGCTGTGCTTTGGCGGCGTGAAAGCTTGGGAAGGATTGCGCGTGCTGTCGCAAACCGGATGCAGACCGTTTTCCAAGGGTCGCGACGGGATGGTGATGGGCGAGGGCGCCGCCGTATTCGTGCTGGAAGATCGGGATCACGCAGAGGCGCGGGGGGCGGTGATTCTGGCGGAAATCGCAGGCTTTGCAATGACTTCGGATGCGTCAGATATCGTGATGCCATCGGTCCGCGGTGCTGTACGGGCGATGGCCGGGGCGTTGTGGGACGCGGGGCTTGCGACGGCTGAGATTGGTTACATCAACGCCCACGGCACAGGCACCACCGCCAATGATCGCAGCGAAAGCGCGGCGATCCGCCAGGTTTTCGGCGATGATGCGCCGCCCACCTCGTCAACCAAGTCGATGCATGGTCATCTAATCGGTGGGGCGGGGGCGGTAGAGTTGCTGGCGTGTCTGATGGCACTGCAACATGGGATCATCGCGCCGACCGTTGGCTATGGCGGGCCTGATCCTGATTGTGCGCTGGATGTGGTGCCAAATGTCGCCCGCGCGGCACAAGTCCGCGCGGTGCTGAGCAATGCTTTTGCCTTTGGCGGGCTTAATGCCGTTCTGGCATTGAAAGCCGTCTGACGCTTACTTCTTCGGCGGCAGAGCCTTGATCGTGGTGTAGCCAGCCGTCAAACCCTTCAGTGACATCACGACGCTGACGGATTTATCCGGTGCCACGGCAGGAACGATCGTGATGGTTGCCGTGTTGCCTTTTTTCAGACCAGCCAGATCAGCGGCGTTAAAGCCGATGCGG
>JBDSXE010000059.1:0-3557 GCA_039926325.1 Paracoccaceae bacterium
TGACGGCTTTCGTCGCCTATTTCTACGTCGAACGTGAAATGACGACCTCGCTGGAAAATGAGATTATTGAGGATCGCGGCCTGCTGTCCCAGATCTATTTTGATAGCGGCGAGGTTGGCCTGCTCGACGCCATCAACTCCATGCGGCACACCCTACGCACAGAGTTTCGCGCCATTGGCCTGTTTGACCGCACTGGTAACAAGTTGGCTGGCAACATTGACGCGATCCCGGTTGGCGCGGGTTGGGTTGATCAAAGCGTCACTATGGTGGCCAAATCGACCCCCACCCAGAAAGTGACAGAGAATTTCTACCTGAACACCGACACCCTCGGCCCCTTCGTACTGGTAGTGGGCCGCAACCTGACCCTGATCGAACTGCAACAAAGCCGGATGCTTGCCGCCTTCGCGCTGATGGGTCTGGTGTTCAGCGCCTCGGTCTTGGCCATCGGCTATTTCACCAGCCTGCAGACGCTGATCAAGCTGGAACGTATTTCGACCACGCTCGACCTTGTATCCCAAGGCTCGTCCGCAGAGCGACTGGTTGTGTCGGACCGCAATGATCAGATTGACCGGATTGCTCGCGGCATGAACCGCCATCTTGACCGTCTGTCGCAGCTGCTTGCCACCACCAAAGCGACTGCAGCCGCCATCGCGCACGACCTGCGAACACCGCTTTCCCGCGCGTTCCTGTCGGTGGATACGGCCTTCGGTGCCTTGGACAAGGGTCGCGATCCCCGACCGCAGCTGGAGGGTGTCGCTAGCGAACTTAGCCGCCTGCGGTCCGTTTTCGACGCTATTTTGCGAATTTCCCACCTGGAAAGCACCGACAATCCCGCTCTGACGCAAATCCCGTTGGCACCGATCCTTGCCGAAATGGCGGAAACCTTCGGCCCGATTGCCGAGGAAAAGGGCCAAACTCTAATCCTGACCCCAGTTCAAGCAGATCTGACGGCCCTCGGTGATGCGGCAATGGTGGCCCAACTGGCAGCCAATCTTGTGCAAAACGCCATCACCCACTGCCCGCCCGGCAGCACTATTCATCTGGCGGCAATGCACGCGAGCGGCCAAACCACCTTGACCGTAGTCGACAACGGGCCCGGCATTCCAGAGGCCGACCGCGCGCGAGTGTTCGACCTGTTCTACCGCAGCGATTCCAGTCGGACAGGCAATGGCAACGGCTTGGGTCTGGCGCTTGTCAAAGCCATTGCCGAGCATATTGGTGCCACGGTTACGCTGCGTGATGCGAACCCCGGCTTGCGTGTGGAAGTGGCCTTCG
Organism: Paracoccaceae bacterium; assembly: GCA_039926325.1. Classification (GTDB taxonomy): domain Bacteria; phylum Pseudomonadota; class Alphaproteobacteria; order Rhodobacterales; family Rhodobacteraceae; genus Stagnihabitans. Next base: position 1,276 of record JBDSXE010000059.1, read on the forward strand.
CCAGCGATCCTGCCGCGACCTAATCCGGCGACCCGCGCCCCAGCCGCCACATCTCGGAAATCCCATGATCGATGCCATAATGATGCAGCAACGCCATCAATAGGTGCAAGATCACCACCAGCCAGACCAACCCGCCCAACAGGTCATGCAGGATCTCAGGCTCTCCACTCACCCCGCAAAACGCCATGATAGTGACTAATCCCAGCTCCGCCCCCCGCACAGCTGCCGTTATCGGCGCGCCTTCCCGGTAGGGTGGCGCATCGCTGCGCCGCACATCCACGACCATCGCACGCAATCGCGCACGATTGAACCACGGCACCATCGCACCAAGTGCCGTCCCGCCGTGCCGCATGGCGATGACAGCCCAAAACCCTGCCGCCAACGCCAGCACTCCGGCATCGCTGACCTGATGCACCCGGTAAAACATGTCGACCGGATGCCCGCCTTTCGGTCCCTGCATGATCAGCCCGGTTACCAGTTCCATCCCCACCGCAATCGCCAAAGCCGCATGAACCCAGCGCGTCGCCAGCCCATGCCGAACGGGCACCTCCACGGGCTGACACACCTGTTCAATCCCGCGGTCAAACATCGCAAATCCCATCGGTCGCCTGCCATTGCTCGCCTGACCGACCCGTAAGACCCGAAACTGACGCCCGCCTTTCCGATCCTTTACGGTTTTGTAAGAAACACCATCCAAAACCCCGGTCACAAAGCCGTTAGCTTACAAATCCGTAAAGTTCCGGAAAAGCGCCTGACAGACACTCGCCACATGTTCCGTGGGGTCCGATGCCCGGTTTGGGTGTCGCCAGCCTCAGGAGAATTCCATGCCGACCAATGTCGTTCGTTCGCGTCACCCGATCCGCGCCGCCCTGATGGTGACCGCGCTTGCCGTGCTGCCCGCATTTGCCACGCTGCCTGCCTTTGCCGACGTTCCCCCCGCTGGCTATGCCGATCTTGTCGCGCGCATTTCGCCAGAGGTGGTGTTTATCGAAGTTACTGGCAAAGACACGCGTCAGATGACCGAAGGCGGCGACAACCCAATGGGTCAAGGCTCGCCCTTTGACGAATTCATGAAGCGTTTTGGTCAGCCCGATCAGGGTCAGGGTCAGGGGCAAAACCAGCCCGACGCACCGAACGGCGGCATCATGCGGGCGCTGGGTTCCGGTTTCCTGATCTCTGCGAGTGGTGAGATTGTGACGAACAACCATGTCGTAGACGGCGCTTCGTCGATCAAGGTCAGGTTGCAAGATGGTCGCGAATTTAAGGCTCATGTCGTTGGTTCCGATAAACTGACGGACGTTGCGCTGATCAAGCTAGACAAGGCCAAGGATATGCCCTTTGCCGCCTTCCCGCCCACAGACACCCTGCGCGTCGGTGATGCTGTGGTCGCCATCGGCAACCCGTTCGGCTTGGGCGGTTCCGTGACATCGGGCATCGTTTCGGCCGTGGGTCGTGACATCAACTCGGGCCCCTACGACAACTTTATCCAGACCGACGCTGCCATCAACAAAGGCAATTCGGGCGGTCCGCTGTTCAACACCGCGGGTGAGGTCGTCGGCATGAACACCGCCATCTACAGCCCCTCAGGTGGTTCGGTTGGTATCGGCTTTGCGGTCCCGGCCAAGACGATTGAAAACGTCGTCGCCCAACTGCGCGATAAGGGCTCTGTCGCCCGTGGCTGGCTTGGCGTAGCAATCCAGCCTGTTACGCCCGATCTGGCACAGGCGCTTGGTCTGGACACCCCCGGCGGTGCGGTCGTCGCCTCGGTTCAGCCTGACAGCCCGGCGTCAGCTGCCAAACTGCAAAGCGGTGACGTGATTTTGGCCGTCAATGGCGACAAGGTTGATACCATCCACGGCCTGCCGACCCTGATCGCGAACATCGCGGCTGGCAAAACCGCAGATCTGTCGGTGCTGCGTGATGGCAAGACCGATACCATGTCCGTGACAATCGGCAAACTGACGCCCGAAAAGCTGCAACTCGCCAGCGCACCGGGCAATGACACCGGGTCGTCCACCGACACCCAGCTGGGTGCCACGGTTGAGATGTTGACGCCCGACATGGCGAACGGTCTTGGCCTGCCGCAGGACACCAAGGGCGTCGTGGTCAGCAAGGTTGCCCCCGACAGCCCCAACGCCGACCGTCTGCAAGCCGGCGACATCGTGCTGGAGGTAGAGGGCCACACCGTGACGACGCCCGCCGACGTAAACAAGCTGGTCGCAGCAGCCAAGGACAAGGGCGCCGTCCTGATCAAGCTAAGCCGCGGTGGCGCGCCGATGTTC
>JBDSXE010000060.1:0-2588 GCA_039926325.1 Paracoccaceae bacterium
CAAGGTTTGCGAAGGGACGGCTGGCCTGACGCGCCGGGGGGTTTCCACCCCCGGACCCCCGAGAGTATTTTCGAAAAAGCAACTGCATGGGCGGGTTACCGGATTCGGTCACGTTAGCCTACATCCAGCCACAGCGCCCCATCCCGGTAGCCGCCACGGATCAAATACCCCGGCTTTAGCACCTCTGGATGGTCGTCGGCCCAGTCGCGGTAGCGGTCGTTGGTGACAACCCGCGCCCCAAGCCCGCGCGCCGCCTCCAGCACCTTTGCGTCCGCCGGGGTACCTTTGGCCACCACCATGATGCGATCCTCCGGCAGACCCAGCAGCTTGCCGAAAGCCCAGTCATGGCGGTAGCGTCCGCTGATCTTGTAGCCCGCATTGGCATCGAACACGACGCCGGGGGTGAATCCCAACGCAGTCAGCCGTTGCACGACCTCGCGGAGCGTGTCGATTTGCGGCGTGCCATCCTTCCAGTGCATCACGTTCGATCCGTCGATCACGATCCAATTCGGCGGGAATTCCTGCCGGATGACGGCTCGGATCAGCAGGTACAGACTGGCCACCGCGCAAGGCACCGCCAGCAGCAGCAGATCGGTCATACCGGGCAGCAGGAATGCGGCACATATGCCGATCCCGGACGCGACAAACAGTATAAATGGCCCGATCATCGGGCGAGGTTAGCCCCCGCCCGCATGTCTGCCAACCGTGCTTTTCAGGCGCTGATTTTGACATCCCCAGATACCGTGAGAAACGCCACCGCATTCGGCCCCACGGTTAATGTCTGACCGGTCAGCTCAGCATCCTGCACCGGTCCGACCAGCGCCGAGACGCCCTCTACCGTCAGCATCCGCCCCTCGGGCGACAGGTTGAACACACACAGCACTGCATCGCTCCCCGCCGCGCGCGTAAAGGCCAGCACCGGTTCGGCCACGTCATGGAACACTGTCCGCCCCATCATCAGTGCCGCCGAACCTTTGCGGAACCCGATCACCGACCGGTAAAACTCCAGCACCGACCCCGCAACGCCGGTCTGTGATGCCACGTTGCGCGCCAGTTGGGGCGCTTTGACCGGCAGCCACGGCTTCACGGTCGAGAAGCCGCCGAATTCGCTGGCGTCCCACACCATCGGCGTGCGGGTGTTGTCGCGGCCCACCGGTTCTGGCCAAAAGTTGATGCCCTGCGGATCGGTCAGGTCTTCAAATGCCAGCGCGGTATCGGTCTGCCCGATCTCTTCGCCCTCCCACAGGCAGATCGAACCCTGAAACGACAGCAGCAACGCCCCTGCCTGCCGCGCCAACGAGTCTTGCGAAACCCCAAACTTGGCCCACCGTGAAGCGTGGCGGACGACGTCATGATTGGAAAACGCCCACATTGGCCAGCCATCTGGGGCCCCAGAAAAGAAATCGGCGATCCGGCTGCGGAAGAACGCCGCCGAATAATCATATCCCATCATCTCGAAGCTGTAGCATTGGTTCAGTCTGCCCGGTGCGGTGTACTCGCCCATCATGCGAATGGCGTGATGCGTCTCGCCCATCTCGCCGACGGTAGAGCGGTTGTCGTATTGGTCAATCAGCGCGCGGATCCGTTCGATCCACGGCAAGTTTTCCGGCTGACCCTTGGAAAACAGGTGGTACTGCATCTGATAGGGATTGCCCTCTGGCTTTTCCAAGATGCGATAGTCCGCAGCGTCATTCCGCAGTTTCTTGTCGTGAAAGAAAAAGTTCACGGTGTCGAACCGGAAACCATCTGTCCCCCGCTCCAGCCAGAACCGCATGTTGGCCAGATGGAAGTCCTGCACTTCGGGGTTGTGAAAGTTCAAGTCGGGCTGCTGGGTCAGAAAGTTGTGGAAGTAATATTGCTTGCGCCGCGCGTCCCATTGCCACGCCGTACCGCCAAACACCGACAGCCAGTTGTTGGGCGGCGTGCCGTCCAGATTGGGGTCGTGCCAGACGTACCAGTCCGCCTTGGCGTTATCGCGGCTCGATCGGCTTTCCACGAACGCCGGGTGCTTGTCGGACGTGTGATTCAGCACTTGATCAATCACCACCTTCAGCCCCAGCTTATGCGCCGCAGCCACCAGATCGTCATAATCTTGTAGCGTGCCAAACACCGGATCAACTTCGGTATAGTTCGACACGTCATAGCCCATGTCCAGCATGGGCGAGGTGAAGATTGGGCTTAGCCACACCGCATCGACCCCCAGATCGGCAAGATACGGCAACCTTCGCGTGATCCCTTTGAGGTCGCCAATCCCGTCGCCATTGTCATCCTGAAACGACCGCGGATACACCTGATAGGTCACCGACCCACGCCACCACTCTGCCATAACCGCCCCCAGACCGCTGCAATCATGCCACCATAGCGGGCGGGTTGCCGTCATTCAAACCGGTTTCAAATCGCCCGAACTTTGCGCGTCGGCGGAATTTGCCGGGCCGGTCGCTTTGTCCGATGACAGACGCCACCATCCTTGCCAATCTGACGTTATGACTCGCCTGCTGTTCATGATCCTCTGCCTGGCCCTTGCAGCCTGTGGCGGTCCGCACCGCACGGCAGAGCCTGCCCGTATTGCAGCAGCCGCCTCCGCTCCC
>JBDSXE010000061.1:0-3966 GCA_039926325.1 Paracoccaceae bacterium
CGTCCAGCAGGTCATCCAGCACCTTGACCGGGTCGCGTTTGAGACTGGACCCATAGCCGCCACCGCCCGGCGACAGATAGGTGATCACATCCCCCGTCTCGGCCCGCAGGCCCGAGAACTTGGCCGGAACGTCAATCGGCGGCGTGCCCTTGATGTGATTGTGCATCCGCACCGCTGCCGTAACACCTTCACCGCCGCCAAAGATGCCCCATGGGATATCCTCGTTCCGGTCGCTTTCATGGGTCATGAAACCGGGCACAAGGAAGCGTTGCGACTTCACCACACCCATGCCGCCGCGAAATTCCCCGGCACCCGGAAAGACATCATCGCGAATTTCATAGCGGTCGCAGATGACAGGCAGGTGCATGCCAAGGTCTTCCAACGGGTTGTTGCGGGTGTTGCGCATCAACTCTTCAATCGTGTCGGGGCCATCCGACTTGGGCCGCCCGCCCATCGAGGCCTCGTTCACTTCGATCAACACCCAGTAGTCGCCACTGTCACGCACGCCGGAATAGCTGGCGAAGGACAGGCAAGCGGCGTTCCCGGCGGTGCATTTGTCAGGCAGAACAGGGGCCAGCGCCTTGATGATCAGGTCGACGATGCGCTGGATCTGATTGAACCGCGCTTCACAGGCCGCAGGGGCAATGGGGTTGAAGATGCAGCCCAAGGGAGCAGTGACCTTCACAGGGCGGAAGCTGCCTTCGTTCTGCGGAATGTATTCGGTGTTGGTGTAGGTATCCAAGAGCAAAGCCCGGAAGGCGAAATAGCAGGCCACTTTCGTGGAGCCTTCGAACGGCACGTTGAAGGCCGTCGGCACCTGCGGCGAAGACCCGGTCAGGTCAACCTCGACATCGTCGCCCGTCACCCGCACCGTCACCTTGATCGGCAGATGCACCCCGCGTGTGCGGCCGTCGTCATCCAGGAAACCTTCGGCAAAGTATTCGCCATCCGGGATCTTGGCGATTTCGCGACGAAGCATGCGTTCGGAATAGTCCATAAGTTGTTTGGACGCCTGTTCCACCACATCGCGGCCATAGGTGTCCATCAACTCGCAGAACCGTTTGACCCCCAGTTCAGCCGAGGCGATCTGCGCCTCCAGATCGCGCATCACCAGTCCCGGCACGCGGGTGTTGCCGCTGATATAGCGCCAGAGGGTGTCGTTGCGCTTTGCAGCCTCTACCAGTTTCAGACCATTCAGCAGCATGCCTTCCGCGAAAACGTCCGGCACGTCGATGATAAGGCCGGGGGTGGCAGCCCCGATGTCCAGATGGTGCGCTGTGTTGGCCGAAAAGCCCACCAGTTCACCACAGTAGAAGATCGGCATGACGATGCCGATATCGGGAGAATGGCTGGCGCCGAAATAGGGGTGGTTGTGGATGACCACATCGCCCTCGTGCCAGTCGGTCAGAGGGATACTTTTCTCGATCCCGCGTAGATAACCGGGAATCGAACCGATGTGCATCGGCGTGGAATCCGACTCGCACAGGGTGTTGTAGTCGAGGTCGAACAGCCCCGCGCCAAGGTCCTGACTTTCCCGGATGATGGAAGAATAGGACATGCGGTACAGCACGTTACCCATCTGTTCGGCAATCGCATGAAGGGCGCCGCCGATGACCTGCAGCGTGATCGGATCAATGGTCTTGCTCATGGCTCAGTTCCCTTCGACGTTGCGGCTGATCACGATATCTCCAAGGCGCATCACCAAAGCGGTGTAGCCCTTGGGGATCACCGTGGTGGAGTTTTGCTGCGTGACGATGGCAGGCCCGGTCACCACATCATCGGCTTTCAGTTTACTGCGGTCAAAGCGGGAGGTTTCCAGCGTCTGGCCATCGTCAAAGGTGGTCAGGCGGGAATAGAGCGCCGCGTCTGACGGGTTCCGACGCCCGCCCTCCTCCAGTTCCGGCAAACGCAGAGTCTCGGCCGAGGCGGTGCCGATCACGCGCAGGGTGACAACCTCAACCGCCTGATCTTCAAAGGCGTGGCCGTATTCGGTGCGATGGACGGCATAGAAAGCGCGGGCGACACTGTCCGCCGTGGCTGCCGTAAACGACCCCTCTGGCACGTCGACGCGCAGTTCGAAACCTTGGCCGACATAGCGGCATTCGGCGATGCGAGAGAAGCGTTGCGCGGCGGCAGGGATGCCATCGCTGTTCAACTGCGCTTTCGCCTCTGCTTCCAGCTTGTCGAATATCGCCCCGAGGTTGGCGAAGGTATCAGTATCGCCAGCCTGCAGGATCGCCAGCGCGGACCGGGTGTATTCATACCGCGGTTCGGTGACCAGAAGCCCCATCGCCGCCGTAATGCCGGGATGGAGGGGCGAGATCACGGTCCTGGCCCAGATCGCCTCTCCCAAAGCCACGCCATGCAAGGGTCCGGCGCCACCAAAGGCCATCAGGCTGAAACCGCGAGGGTCAATCCCTCGCGCCACCGAGTTCGAGGCAATCGCCAACGCCATATGGTTGTTGATGATGCGCAGCACTCCCAAGGCGGCATCTTTGACCGACAATCCCAACGGCTCCGCCAGTTTCGACCTTATCGCCGCCTCCGACAAAGCCGGGTCGATCTTCAGTCCACCGCCCAGAAACTGCTCTGGGTCCAGTCGCCCCAGCACAACCTGAGCATCGGTAACCGTCGGTTCCACACCGCCCTTGCCGTAGCAGGCCGGTCCCGGCTCTGCCCCGGCCGATCGCGGGCCGACGCGGAAGGCCCCACCGCTGTCGACATAGGCGATGGAGCCACCCCCGGCGCCGATGGCGTCAATGTCGATCATCGGCACCAGAACCGGCATTTCGGCCACTTCAGTGTCGCGCGGGTTCTTGATGGTCAGCTGACCATTGCGGATCACCGAGATGTCAGCCGAGGTACCGCCGATGTCGATAGTGATGACCTGCCCCTGACCGCAAGCCTCACCCGTCCAGCGCCCGCCGATGACACCTCCTGCCGGGCCGGACAGCAGCAGCCCGACTGGGTTCTTGCTGGCTTGTTCGACCGTTGAAACCCCGCCGTTAGACTGCATCATTCGAACATAGGCATTTACCCCCGCCTCGCGCAGGCGACGCTGCAGGTTATCCAGATAGCCCGCCGTGCGCGGCCCGATATAGGCGTTCATCGCGGCGGTCGAGAAACGTTCATACTCTCGCATCGTGTTCACGACTTCGGATGAGGCGCAGATGAAAGCATCCGGCATGACGCGCTTGACGATTTCCTTGGCCTTCAATTCGTGATCGTTATTCAAGAAGGAAAATAGGAAGCCCACCACCACAGCCTCCAGCCCGCGCTGGGCAAAAAGCTCGGCGGCCTGTTCAACTTCGTCCAAGTTCAGCGGAGTTTCCACCAAACCTGTCGGCGGCATGATCCGTTCCGTCACCGCAATCCGGTTGCGGCGCTTAATCAAGGGGGCGCTTTGCCAAGGCACGTCGAACTGCAACGAGAAGTTGTGGGGCCGCTTGTGTCGCGCCATGTGCAGGATGTCGCGGAAGCCCTTGGTAGTGATCATCCCCACCTCTGCCCCATCCCGTTCAATGACGATGTTGGTGGCGACCGTGGTGCCGTGAAACAGCGCGTCGATCTGGCCGGGCTGGATGCCTGCGATGGCGCAAAGCTGCACTACACCCTGCACCACGCCAATCGACTGGTCTTTCGGCGTGCTGGAGACTTTGTGCACAAAGACCTGCTGGCGGCCATCTGCAGCCACCGCCTCCAGCACGAGGTCGGTAAAGGTGCCACCCACGTCAACGCCTACCCTGATCATTCTTGAATACCTCGTTGTTGCAGTCCGGTTAGGTCCCGGCCAAGTCCTTATTGATAACATCTATGTCCAGAAAGCATGCGCCTCCATGCACAGACGGCCATCGGCGGCAGCCGTCCACAAGTGCAGGCCGTCCTCTTGTCCCGTTGCGTTGACCGTGAAGGCGGCGCCATCAATCAGCGGGCTGATCCCCCGGAATTCGAACTTCTGGGGCGCCG
>JBDSXE010000062.1:0-2925 GCA_039926325.1 Paracoccaceae bacterium
CTTCCAGCCCGACGAAAATCGCCTCGCCGATCAAGAAGTGGCCGATGTTCAGTTCCATCACCTCTGGTATCGCCGCAATCGGCGCAACGTTGTCGTAGGTTAGCCCGTGCCCGGCGTGAACCTCCAGCCCCAACCGGTGCGCCAGCGTGGCACCCCGTTGCAGCGCGGCCAGTTCAGCCTCTGCCGCGCCAAACCGTCCTTCTGCGTGCAGTTCGGAATATAGCCCGGTGTGCAGTTCCACCACAGCGGCACCGATCCGCGCCGACGCCTCGATCTGCCGCGGATCATGGGCGATGAACATCGACACTCGAATGCCCGCATCCCGCAAGGGTGCGACAAACGCCTCCAGCTTGGCTTGATCGCCCGCCACGTCCAAGCCGCCCTCGGTCGTGCGTTCCTCGCGCTTTTCGGGCACCAGACAAACCGCATGCGGCTGATGCTTCAGCACCAAGCTTTGCATTTCCGGCGTCGCGGCGCATTCGAAGTTCAGCGGTATGCCGACCCCAGCCATCAGCGCCTCGATATCCTGATCGCGGATGTGGCGGCGGTCTTCGCGCAGGTGTGCGGTTACGCCGTCAGCGCCCGCAGCCTCTGCCAGCAATGCCGCGCGCAACGGTTCGGGCCAGACCGAACCACGGGCATTCCGCACCGTGGCCACATGGTCGATGTTCACGCCCAGACGCAGCTTGCCGATTGGTTTCATCTTACCCTCAGACCCTTGGTTTCATACCCAGTTTAAAGCGTGAAAAGGAAAAGTGGAATCCGGTTTTCCTCAATCATCATCATGATCTAGGGGTTCGTGGTCGGCTCGTCATCAACGTTTGCGGCTTCCGTTGCCTTGTTGCGCTGTTTCAAGCGGTGCAACGCCCGGCGCTTGCGCTGCAAATTCTGATAGGTGTTCATCGCGGGCACGGTGATCCAGCTTAAAGCGCCCGCAACCACCAGCCCCGGCAGGATCGAGCCGACCAGATAGGGCAGGTAAAGCTGATGCCAGAACTGCTTCAACCCCTCCCAATGCGCCTCTTGCGGGCTGAAGATCGCCAGAAAATTATGCCATAGATCCTGCCCGGCATGTGAAAACGCGCCAAACACCATCGTCATGCTAAAGGGTTCAACCGTTCCCAACATCCAGTGACCCAGCCGCAGCGATACAAGCGCGATCAGCGGCGTGGTAATAGGGTTCGACAGAAAGGTCGCCAACAGAGCCGCCAGAATATTACCGCGCATTGCCCAAGCCAGTGCTACCGCCGCGATCATCTGAAAGCCGAAGATCGGCGGAAAGTTCACCAACGTCCCGGCAAACACCCCGCGGGCAATGCGGTGCGGCGGGTCGGGCAGGCGGCGCAAACGGTGCCACATGTACAGGACAGCCCGTTTGAACCCGCGTGACGGGTAGACCTGTTCGCGCAGCCATGCCCAGAAGGTCAGGGGCGTGCGGCGTTTGAAAACCATAAAAACCGCCCCCTATCAGGGTTTGCGTGCCACGTTCCGGTCACGCGACACCTGTGCCACGTCGGTCTCTGCCTCCAACGCGGTCATTACCATATGCAGATGTTCGACATCGCGCAGGTCCACGTCAATCAGCAACCGATAGAAATCCGGCTTCCGCTCGGTAAACTTCAGGTCAGAGATGTTGGCCTTCTGCTCGCCAATCAGTGTGCAGATACGCCCCAGCACCCCGGCGTCATTTGAAATCGCCACGTCCAGCGACACAGTATAGACTGCCGGATGCCGCCCCGATTGCCAGTACAGGTCAACCCAGCGGTTCGTATGCTCTTCAAAATCTTCCAGCGCCGGGCAGTCGATGGCATGCACGATCACGCCGCGCCCAGGATAGGTGATGCCGACGATCCGCTCTCCTGGCACCGGTTGACAGCATTGCGCCCGCTTGAACGTCTGATCCGCCGCCAGGCCCATGACCGGCCGCTGCGCGTCGATCTCGTCGGTCTTGGTCGATACCAGTTCCGGATACAGCGTTTCCAGCACCTTGCGCGTGGTCAGCTCAGCCGACCCAAGCCGCGCCAGAAGATCGTTTTCATCCGCCAGCCCCAGCATCTTGGCCGCTGTCCGCAACGCCTTGTCGCTGGCTTTACGGCCCACGTGGTCAAACGCGGCCCGCGCCAGTTCCTGCCCCAGTTTCACAAACCGCCCGCGATCCTCTTCGCGTAATGACCGCCGGATCGCCGCTTTGGCCCGGCCTGTCGTCACGATGTCAATCCACGACGCCTGCGGTTTCTGCCCTTCTGCCGTGATGATCTCGACCGACTGGCCGTTCTTCAACCGGGTCCATAAGGGCACCCGAATGCCGTCGATCTTGGCCGAAACGCAGGAATTGCCGATTCGTGTATGGATCGCATAGGCATAGTCCAGCGGAGTGGCACCGCGCGGCAACTGGATCACGTCCCCTTTGGGAGTAAAGCAGAACACCTGATCGGAATACATCTCCAGCTTGACGTGTTCCAGAAACTCGTCGTGGTCGCCCTCATCGAACCGCTCGGTCAGTTGTGCCACCCATTTGGCCGGATCGACCGCAAACGGGTTCGCGGTGCGCTTGCCTTCGCGATAGGACCAGTGCGCGGCGACGCCTGCCTCTGCCACTTCGTGCATTTCCTGCGTTCGGATCTGTACTTCGACCCGCTTGGCATCGCGGCCCGAAACGGTGGTGTGAATCGACCGGTAGCCGTTGTTCTTGGGCTGGCTGATATAGTCCTTGAACCGCCCCGGCACCGCGCGCCAACGCTGATGGATCACACCGAGAATGCCGTAACAATCGGCAACGGAGTGGGTGATGATACGAAATCCGTAAATGTCAGAAAGGCTGGAAAACGCCAGGTCTTTTTCCTGCATCTTGCGCCAGATAGAATACGGCTTTTTCGCCCGGCCATAAACATCCGCGTCCAGCTTGGCCTTCTCCAGCTCGGCCCG
>JBDSXE010000063.1:0-6015 GCA_039926325.1 Paracoccaceae bacterium
CTGGCGCATTTCTGGATTTGCTGGAAGAGCGTTTCAGCGAATGGGGCCTGACCCCGGCCGAACGCGATGTGGCATTGTTCGCAATCAAGGGCATGTCCACGGCCGAAATCTCGGTGCTGCGGTCAACGTCGGAGGGCACGGTCAAGGCGCAGACCAACGCGATCTACCGCAAGGCAAGCGTGTCGGGGCGTTCGCAACTGCTTAGCCTTTTCATTGATGATCTGATGCGTGACGATGGCGCGGTGCGGCCCAAAACGCCTTCACCGCTCAGCGCCGCTTAGGCGACGTCCTTGGCATAGCGTCGCAGCACTTCTAGCGGGACCACGTCCAATGTGCGGAGGTGGGTGCTTTTCAACCGCAGTTCGGGTGCAGCACCCTCATCATGCGCCTGCAAGAAGCGGTCGGCGCACAGGCACCAGCGGTCGCCCGGCTTTAGCCCGGCAAAGCCAAACTCCGGTCGCGCGGTGCTAAGATCGTTGCCCAGATATTTCGACATTGCCAGAAACTCTGCCGTCATTATCGCGCAAACCGTATGCTTGCCGCGATCTTCCGGTCCGGTATCGCAGCAGCCATTGCGGTAAAATCCGGTGACAGGACGGGTCGAGCACGGCTCCAGCACGCCGCCCAGAACATTGATGGATGCCTCTTTCATGACGGCCCTTCCCGAAACAATCTGGCGCGAAACAACCTGCCGCCAGCCTAGCGCAGCACGGCGATTTGGCCAAGTGCGACATCACGTCCAGTGCGTGCTGGCCAGCGGCGGCAGCAGGTCGCCGGACACCAGCGCCGTCAGAATCCGGTCGACCGGCGGCATCCTGCCGACAGGTGCCAGCACCCAATCGCGCAGCATCGGCAGGGTCCGGCTGTGCGATTGGTACATCGGCGTGAAGGCGGCGGACAGGGTCTGGTAAAACCAGCGGTGCCAGCGACGAGAGGCAGCATACCTTGGCAAAGCCTGCGCCAGAGGGCAAGCGTCCAGTGCCATCGCCAGCCCCATCGCGTCCAGCAGCGCCATGTTCGCCCCTTGCCCCAGTTGCGGGCTGGCGCGGTAGGCGGCATCACCCAGAAAGACCAGCGCGGGTGCGTGGACGCGACGCAAACTGCCGTGGGTGTAGCGGGCGGGTGTCAGGTCGGCTTTGCCTTGCAACTGGTCCAGAAATGGCACCATTGCAGGCCAGAACTGGCCAACTTCATCGCGCCACTGGTCAAAATTGGCGTCCGGCCAGTCGTTCAGCGCGGCCAGCGGCAACGACCAGAATAGTGCGGCGCGTGGTGTGGGGTCATCCGGCAGGCAGCCTATCGGCAGAACCCCCGCCATTTTCTCGGCCCGGAAGTATCGCTGGCTCAGCTGATCCGAGGGCAGGTTTGACCCGTCCGGCCACGGAACCGATGCCCAGACCGCGCCAAACGGCAAAGCCCGCGCCACCAGTGGCGACAGGCGCGATCCGGCACCAGAAGCGTCGATGATCAGATCGAACGGCCCCAGCCGGTCGGCGCCATCACGCTCTAGCCAACGCAAGGCACCGGATAGTGGTGCGGCAGATACCGCAGCGCCGGTCGCAAAAGTCACCCCCGCTGCGAGCGCCGCCTGCCACAGCACATGAAATAGGCTGGCCCGGTGCATTGCCAGACCGGGGGCCGTGGCGCGGTAATCGACCATCAGGATCTCTCGCGCATCCGGCTGACCTTGGCCGCCAGCCCGCGCGCCGCATCGCCAGCGCCTAGCGCATCCAGAACCGCAAGGCCAACCGGCTGCACCACCAGCCCCGATCCCAGCGGGCGCGGCACGGCAAAGCGTTCGGCAACCGTCACCGCGTGGCCGCGCTGCGCCAACAGTGCTGCCACCGCCAACCCGCCAATTCCCGCTCCTGCAATGCCAATCCGGTAGCCCATACCGCAATTCACCCACAAATCCCGCGCAGGGCAACCCCGCGAGATCATCAGGAATTCCGTACTTTGACAAATTGCACAGCGCGGTTAGGTTCGCGGCAGCGTCCAAAGAGGCGCGTGAGGGGGACTGTGGGTCATGGATGAAGTGATGCTGGCGATTTTGGCAGTGGGCGCGCTGCTGGCCATTCCGGTTTGCGTGATCATCCTGCTGGTCGGGCAGTCCAAACTGAAAGCCCGGGTTTTCGCGCTGGAGCAGAAGCTGGTCAACCTGAACAGCCCGGTCAGCGCTGTCGCCACCACGATCCTGGCCACCCCGCAGCCCACCCCATTGCCGGCTGATCCGCTGACGTCGGAACAGCCTATCACCGCCAGCGCCCCGCCAGAACTTGAATTGGTCGCAGCGACGGACACCGGCGCTGTTGCGACGGTTGACGAACCCGCCGCGGCGACAGATCAAAACCGCCCCATCGTCCTGCGCCGCGACCGTGCTTCGGCGCTTGGCGGCTGGCTTAGCCGGAACTGGGTCTATGTCATCTCTGCCGCGTCGCTGGCCTTGGCGGGCGTGTTTCTTGTGCAATATGGCATCCAGAACGGCCTGTTGCCACCGTGGCTGCGCGTCGTGGCCGCCTATGCCTTTGGGGCCGCGCTGATCGCCGCTGGCGAGGCAATGCGCCGCAAAATGGGCGATGGCGAGGATAGCGACACCGCCTACCTGCCGTCGGTCTTTGCCGGAGCGGGGATCGTCACCCTGTTTGCCGCGACCATCGCAGCCCATCAGTTGTACGGTCTGATCGGCCCAAATCTGTCCTTCGCCCTGCACGTTCTGACCGCCCTTTTGGCCATTGGGCTTGGCTGGGTCTATGGCCCGCTGCTGGTTGCGGTCGGGCTGGTCGGGGCCGCTGCAGCGCCGTTCCTCGTCGGATCCGACAGCGCCGCCACGCCGCTGTTGTATGGCTACTACGGGCTGATCGCGGCACTTGGTCTGGCTGTCGATGCGATGCGGCGTTGGGCGTGGGTTTCCGTGCTGGCGCTGGTGTTGGCGTTTGCCGGTGGGTGGTCGATGCTGCACTTCGGCGCGGGAGAGGTGGGCTGGATGGCGTTCAACCTGGCCCTTGTCGTGTTGTCCATTAGCCTGCCGATCCTGCGCCCAATCCCTGATCATCCCGGCCCGACCGTCCTGACCAGACTGCTGTTCGACAACAAAACCGTCTGGCCCAACTTTCCTGTCCGCCTTGGCGCCGGCACCACCCTTGTCGCCACGGTGGCGCTTTTTGCCATTCCGGGCACGACGCCAATGGCAGGATTGCTGACCTGTGCCGCGCTGACCCTGCTGGCGCTGGCCCTGTTGATCTGGGCCGAAAAGGCCGATGGCCTGGCCGATCTGGCGCTGTTGCCCGCGCTGGCGCTGCCGTTGCGCGTGGTGCAGGATGCCATGCAGTACTGGCCGATGTCGTCCGATTTCGCCAGCAATGCCATCGACTTGCGCGGCCCCGAAACCGCGGCCCCGCATGGTGTCACGGTGATCGTCATCCTTGCCACGCTGATCACAGGCGCTTTCGCATGGCGTGCCCTGCGCGGTGGCCCCCCCTCGCAATCAAACCTGTCGCTGGTCCACGGTCTTGCTGCCGTGCTGGTGGCCCCCGCAACCATTGCGGCGCTAGAGCTGACATGGTTCCCCGCCACCGTCATGGGCGCCTACCCGTGGGCGCTGCACCCGATGATGCTTGCCGCCGCATTGGTCGCCCTTGCAACCCGTTTCGCCCAGAGCGATGGCGCAGATCACCGCCGGATGGCCTATGCCACGCTGTCGGCCTTGTCGCTGATCGCGCTGTCGCTGTTCCTTTTGACCTCTGCCACTGCCCTGACGCTTGCCCTCGCGGTCCTGATTTTGGCGGCTGCCTGGCTCGACAAACGCTATGACTTGCGCGAAATGGGGCTTTTCATCCAGATCGCCACCGCAGTTCTCAGCTATCGGCTGCTGGTTGATCCCGGCCTCGACTGGGCAATGCAAGCCTCCATCGCCACCGTCCTTGCGGCATTTGGGGGCGTGATCGTGGCAGAGGTCGCGGCCCTCTATATCTTGGCCACGCGCGACCGCATCTTGACCCGTGGCGTGCTGGAAAGTGCTGCAATGGCGCTGGCCGCTGTCCTTGCCAACGTTTTGCTCAGCCGCTGGCTGGTGCCGTTCGTCAGCTTTTCGGGTTATTCCGCGATGGATTACAACTACGCGGCCTCTCTGAACGCGATGCCGTGGTTGGTGCTGATGCTGACACAGCTTTACCGCGCCAAACTCGGCGGCCCGCTCAGGCGGCTGCGTCAGGTCATTGCGGTGTTCGCCGGACTGCTTGCCGCAGGGGGCCTGCTGATCGCCGCCGTGGTCCTGAACCCGCTGCTCGCCAGCTATCCCGATGGCGTGGGCGCGCTGGTCGTCGGCCCGATGGTGCTGGACACTCTGGCGCTTGCCTACGCGCTGCCCGGCCTGATCATGCTGATCGCGGCTTGGCGTTTCGGGCCGCCAAGGTGGATCACGTTGGGTCTGATTGTCACCGGTGGCGCACTGCTGGCGCTGTATGCTGGGTTGGAGATTCGCCGGTTCTGGCAGGGCGACTGGCTTGGAAAGCCCGGCGTCAGCCAATACGAGCTTTACAGCTACACCATCGCGCTGATGCTGGTCGGAGCGGCGCTGCTGTATCAGGCCATCGCCCGCCGCTCTGCCCTGCTGCGCCGCATTGGCATGACGGTCATCGCCATCACGGTCGCCAAGGTTTTCCTGATCGACGCCTCCGGCCTGACCGGTCTGACGCGAGTGTTCAGCTTCCTCGGTCTTGGCCTGTCCCTTGCGGGCCTTGCATGGCTGAACCGGTGGGCCGGACAGGTCTCGCAAAAACCGACATGACCTGTTCATCTTTTCAAAAATATCCCACGGGGGTGTGGGGGTGTGAAACCCCCACCGCTTGCCACCAGCGTCGCCCTTTCCTATAAGGCGGCGATGACCCGCATATCCGCGATCACCTCCCGAATTATCGGCCCGGCGACCTGACTACAGGCGCCGGGATTGGCCGTTTGGCCCCGATCTTCCGAACCCCATAAGGACCGCCGATATGTGCGCCGATACTGTCACCACGCCTGCCCAATCAATTGAAGACTACCGCAACACCGTTTTCCTGCCCGAAACCGACTTTCCGATGCGCGCAGGGCTGCCGCAGCGTGAACCCGACTGGCTGGCCCGGTGGGAGTTCATCGGCATCTACGACCGCCTGCGTGAAAAGAAGGGCCGCCCGCTGTTCACCCTGCACGACGGCCCGCCCTACGCCAACGGCCATCTGCACATCGGCCACGCGCTGAACAAGATCCTCAAGGACATGGTCGTCCGCAGCCAGCAGATGATGGGCGCCGACGCGCGCTATGTCCCCGGCTGGGATTGCCACGGCCTGCCGATCGAGTGGAAGATCGAGGAACAATACCGCGCCAAGGGTCTGAACAAGGACGACGTCGATATCGTCGCCTTCCGCCGCGAATGCCGCGCATTCGCCGCCGGCTGGATCGACATCCAGCGCGCCGAATTCAAGCGGCTGGGTGTGACTGGCAACTGGGCCGATCCCTACCTGACGATGAACTACCACGCCGAAGCCGTGATTGCGGACGAGTTCATGAAGTTCCTGATGAACGGGTCGCTCTACCAAGGCTCCAAGCCCGTGATGTGGTCCCCGGTCGAGAAAACCGCGCTGGCGGAGGCGGAGGTCGAGTATCACGACCTGACGAGCCACACGGTGTGGGTGCGGTTTCCAGTGGTCGGCCGGGGTGGCTATCCAGTCGTCAGTGGGATGGATTTGACTGGCTACGCCGAGGCGTTCGAGAGTGCATCAGTTTTAATCTGGACGACGACCCCTTGGACGATACCGCAGAATCGTGCGGTGTCCTTCAACCCATCCATCGAATACGCGATCTACCAAGTGACTTCCGCCCCAGATGGCGGAGCTGCGAGGCAGGGTGAGTTCGTGATCGTCGCGGAGAAATTGGCAGAAAGTGTTTTTTCGCAAGCAAAGTGTGAGGCGGTTAAACGTTGGAATATCTCCTTGCAGGCAGAGCATCTTTTTGACCTCGCCCACCCCTTCCGCGGCATCG
>JBDSXE010000064.1:0-3798 GCA_039926325.1 Paracoccaceae bacterium
TGCGAATCCGGAAATCGATCCGCGTCTCATCGCATTCCACCGCCAGACAGCACGCCCCAGCCATCACCGCCGCCAAAGGTTGCGCGCCGCCCATGCCGCCAAGTCCGCCGGTCAAGATCCACTTGCCGGTCAGATTGCCTGCGTAATGCTGCCGTCCCGCCTCAGCGAACGTCTCGTAGGTTCCCTGCACAATGCCTTGGGTTCCAATGTAAATCCACGATCCCGCCGTCATCTGGCCGTACATCGCCAGACCCTTCTTATCCAGCTCGTTGAAATGGTCCCAAGTCGCCCAATGCGGCACGAGGTTTGAGTTGGCGATCAAGACCCGCGGCGCATCCTTGTGGGTCCGAAACACCCCGACCGGCTTGCCCGACTGCACCAACAGCGTCTCGTCATCCTCCAACGTTTTCAACGTGGCGACGATCCTGTCAAAATCTTCCCAAGTCCGCGCTGCCCGGCCAATCCCGCCATATACCACCAGTTCGTGCGGGTTTTCCGCGACATCGGGATGCAGGTTGTTCATCAACATCCGCATCGGCGCCTCGGTCATCCAGCTTTTCGCCGTGATCTCGGTTCCGGTGGCAGGGTAGACGTCACGCATGTTGTGGCGAGAATTCATCTTGGGCCTCACAGAATGGGAAGGGGAATTTGGGCAGCACTGGCAAGCTCGCCAGAGGCGATCAGGCGCGTGGCAGCGGCAATGTCGGGCGCAAGGTAGCGATCATCGCCAAGCGTGGCGACGTCTTGGCGCAGTCGGGCGACAACGCGCCGCAACGGGGCAGAAGTTGGCAAAGGTGTTCTGAAATCAATGCCTTGCGCGGCACAGATCGCCTCGACCCCTAAGATGGCATTCAGGTTTTCGATCATCTTGCTCAGCCGTCGCGCACCATGCGCCGCCATGCTGACATGATCTTCCTGATTGGCAGAGGTCGGCGTTGAATCGATTACCGTTGGATGCGCCAGATGCTTGTTCTCGGACATCAGCGCGGCTGTTGTAACCTCGGCAATCATCAGACCAGAGTTCAGGCCGGGCCGGGGTGTCAGAAATGCTGGCAGGTCGAACGACAACACCGGATCGACCATCAAAGCGACCCGGCGCTGTGCAATCGCACCGATTTCCGAAATGGCCATCGCCGTCATATCCGCTGCAAATCCAACGGGTTCGGCGTGAAAGTTGCCACCGGAAACGATCAACCCATCGCTCAGCACCAGCGGGTTATCCGTCGCCGCGTTCGCCTCAACCTCCAGCGTCCGCGCAGCCATCCGCAGCACGTCCATCGCGGCCCCGGTCACCTGCGGCTGACAGCGGATGCAATAGGGGTCTTGCACGCGCGTATCCCCGACACGGTGGCTTTCGCGGATGACCGAGCCGTCAAGCAGCGCCCGCATTGCCGCCGCTGCTTCGATCTGCCCGGCGTGACCGCGCAGGGCATGAATTTCCGGATGCAATGGTGCAGTCGAGCCCATGATGGCGTCGGTCGACAGGCACGATGTCACCAGCGCCGATTGCGCCGCGTTCCATGCGCCAAACAGGCCGGCCAGTGCGTAGGCGGTCGAAAACTGTGTGCCATTGATCAGCGCCAGCCCTTCTTTCGGCCCCAGTACGACGGGCGACAGCCCAACTGCCAGCAACGCCTTTAACCCCGGCATCACGACGCCCATATACTCGGCCTCGCCTTCGCCGATCATCGCGGCGGCCATGTGGGCCAGTGGCGCGAGGTCGCCAGATGCGCCAACCGATCCCTGCGCCGGGATCACTGGTGTTACGCCCTTCGCCAGCATCCCCTCCAACAGCGCAACGATTTCCCATCGTACCCCAGACGCGCCGCGCCCAAGCGACAGTAGTTTCAGCGCCATCATCAGCCGCGCCACGTTGCGCGGCATCGCCTCTCCGACGCCGCAGCAATGCGACAGGATCAGGTTGCGTTGCAGGGTCGCCGTATCCTTCGCCGCGATCTTCAGCGACGCGAGTTTGCCAAAGCCGGTATTGACGCCATAAACCGCATCGGTCCCAGCGGCAGCTTTGGCGATACAGGCAGCGGCGGCCTCAACGCCGGGGCGTGCAGAAGCGTCCAGTTGCACCGGGCTTTCGCTGCGAAACATCCGCGCCAGTTGTGCAAGCGTGGTGTGGCCGGGGATCAGTATTTCAGGCGTCAAAGCGGCCTCCGAAAATGCGTTGATGAAGCGGGGTTGCCCCGATGCGATAGCTGAGTTCGGCAGGATGTCGCGCCTCCCACACCGCCAGATCGGCGCGCTGTCCGGGCGCAATCGTGCCCCGGTCGGTCAGGCCAAGCGCGCGGGCGGCATGGATCGTGGTGCCTTGCAGTGCCTCTAGTGGTGTCATGCGGAACAACGTACAGGCCATGTTCATCGTCAGCGTCAACGACGTGATCGGCGATGAGCCGGGGTTGCAATCGGTCGCCAATGCCATCGGCACCCCGGCTGCTCGAAAGGGGGCAATTGGCGGCATCTGGGTCTCACGCAGGGTATAGAACGCACCGGGCAGGATCACCGCCACGCTGCCTGACGCCGCCAGCGCATCCACGCCGTCCTGTGCCAGATATTCCAGATGGTCCGCCGACAATGCACCAAACCGCGCGGCTATCACGGCACCCTTCAGGTCCGAAAGCTGCTCGGCATGTAGTTTGACAGGCAAACCCAGATCGCGAGCCGCCACAAACAAACGCTCCACCTGCGCCACCGAAAATGCGATCCCCTCGCAGAACGCATCCACCGCGTCGATCAGCCCCTCGGCATAGGCTGCGTGCAAAGAGGGCAGGGCGACATCGCTGATATAGTCATCGGCGCGGCCCTTGTATTCCGGCGGCACGGCGTGGGCGGCGAGATGAGTGGTCAACACCGTGACAGGTCGCGTCTCGCCAATCCGCCGGGCTACACGCAGCATTTTCAACTCGTCCACCACGGTCAGCCCATAGCCTGACTTGACCTCAATGGTCGCCGCACCGCCCGCAATCATCTGGTCAACGCGGGCGAGGGCGGCGGTCAGCAGTTCCGCCTCCGAAGCGGCCCGCGTGGCTTTGACCGTGGACAGGATGCCGCCACCTGACCGCGCAACATCTTCATACGACGCCCCGTTCAGCCGCATCTCGAATTCCGCAGCGCGGTCGCCGCCAAAGACGATGTGAGTGTGGCAGTCGATCAGCGCCGGCGTGATCAGCCGCCCGCCCAGCTCCGTTCCCTGCAGATCGCCATAGGGCGCAGGCATATCCGCCAGTGCGCCAGCCCAGACGATGCTTTCACCGTCTATCACCACGGCACCATCGTCAATCAGGCCATAGCCGTCGGTCATTGTCGCAAGCGTGGCATTGGTCAAAAGAATCGACATCTGTCTTGCCTTATGTCTGAGCTTGAGGTTATTATGTCTGCACATAATAATCTGTGTCAAGAGGAACCCATGATCCTTCAAGCCAATACCGCGCTGCTGCCTGACGGGTGGGCAAAAGATGTCCGTATCGAGGTTTCGGACGGGCGGATTGCCAAAGTGGATGTCGGGATCAAGTCGGCTGGCCAGCTTGAATACTTGCTGCCCGCACCCGTCAACCTGCACTCGCACACCTTTCAGCGGGCAATGGCGGGGCTGACCGAAAAGCGCGGACCCGCTCTGGCGAACGGCGGTCAGGACAGCTTCTGGACATGGCGGACGCTGATGTACAAATTCCTCGAACGCCTGTCGCCGGACGACGTACAAGCCATCGCCGCAATGGTGATGATGGAGATGGCAGAGGCGGGCTATGCGGCGGTAGCAGAGTTCCACTACCTGCACCACGCGCCGGGCGG
>JBDSXE010000065.1:0-7600 GCA_039926325.1 Paracoccaceae bacterium
GCCAAGTTGCGGGCGATTGCGCCGCAGATTCTGCCCTATGCCAAACCGGTATGGAAAGTGCTGAACGAGGCGCGGCGGGCGGGCAAGCGGATTTTGTTCGAGGGCGCGCAGGGTGCGCTGCTGGATATTGATTTCGGGACCTATCCGTTTGTCACCTCCAGCAACGTGATTGCGGGGCAAGCGGCGACGGGTACGGGGCTGGGGCCGGGTGCGATCGGGTTCGTGCTGGGGATCGTCAAGGCGTATACCACACGGGTTGGCGAGGGGCCGTTTCCAGCGGAATTGCATGACGCGGATGGCGAACGGTTGGGCGCGCGCGGGCATGAATTTGGCACTGTAACCGGACGCAAACGGCGATGCGGCTGGTTTGATGCGGTGTTGGTGCGGCAAACCTGCGCCACATCCGGGGTATCGGGAATTGCGCTGACCAAGTTGGACGTGCTGGACGGGTTCAAGACGCTGAAGATTTGCGTGGGCTACGATCTGGACGGGGTGCATCTGGATTATCTGCCAACGGCGGCCAATCAACAGGCGCGCTGCAAGCCGATCTACGAAGAAATGGAAGGCTGGCAGGAAACCACGGCGGGCGCGCGCAGTTGGGCGCAATTGCCGGGTGCGGCGATCAAATACGTCCGGCGGATCGAGGAATTGATTCAATGTCCGGTGGCGATGCTGTCTACCAGTCCCGAGCGGGAAGATACGATCCTTGTCACCGATCCGTTTGTGGATTGAGCCATGGCGCTTAGTTACAAAACCCGGCGCAGGTTGGCGCTGTTGATCCTGGTGGTGGGGTTGCCGCTGTATGTGGTGGTGGCGGTCACGCTGGTCGATCTTATGGACCGGCCTTCGTTTCTGATCGAGCTGGCGATCTATGTCGGTTTGGGAATTTTGTGGATCGTGCCGCTGAAACCGATTTTTATGGGTATCGGGCAGCCCGATCCAGATCAGATTGATTTGGAAAAATGATCAGGCGGCGGAACTTGCGTTCCACCACCCATGAATTGCGGGCCGTCCGGTCGGTCTAACTGGCGAGTCGTTTCGCCTCTATCAGGATGGGTGAGGCGTCGGCCATGGCATATTGGCCGCGTTTGGCCTTCTGGATGCGACCCTCACGCAGCAGGCGACCGAAGCCGCGCAGACCGTCTTCACGGCTGACCTCTGCCAGTTTCGGCACCGACGAGATCTGCTGGAACAGCAGCGGACGGGTAAAGCTGGGGCGGCCGAGGATCAGCGTGCAATAAGCGCCCGCAGCCTCGATCAGCTCGGACATCGAGGTGGCGCCAAGACTGTCGGCAAATTCGCCGAAGCTTGGTTTGCCGTCGCCCGCGAACAGGTTTTCCATGTCTTGCGGCGACAAAGACGGGTCGATTTCAGCATCATCCGGGATCACCACAGGTGCCGACTGGATCGCAACGCCATTCGCCGTCACGCGGCGCGGACGGATGGCTTGCGGGTTTGTCGACAGTTGCATCGGCGAGGTCGATTGCGGCACGATTTGCGGCACGGGGCGGGCGGCATCTGCGACCGGGTCGATCTTGCGGTCGATGCGCTGCGCGGACACCAGAACCAGCGGTGCGGGGCGGTCGCCTGCGGGGGCAGGCGGGCGCATCACCTTGTCAAGATCCTTGCGGTACGGATCCATGCGAACCGCCGCCTTCTGGTTGACGGCGTTCGGGTTGATACGGCGTTCGGCAACGGTTGCCAGAACTGCCGCCTTGAGATGTGCGATGGCAGAGCGGCGACGTTTGGTTTCAGGCACTTCGAGCGCGGTGTTGGTCTGGGCAAGCAGGCGATCGGCATCGTCTGACACCGAATCGGGCAGTTTGTGCGTTTCGGTTGTGGCGCCGTCAGTTTCACCAGTTTCGGCGGCGATTTCTGCCGCGTCGGCGGTTTCTGCTGCGATCCGTTCGTGGGCCATCTCAAGCGCGTTGGCGATGGCGTTGTTAACCGGGGCGGAGGCTTTTTCCGGAAGTACAACGACCTCGATTGCAGTCAGTTCGATGACCAGATCATCGTCCGCATCCAGGCCGAAGTCGACTTCGGGGGCGGGCAGAACTTCTTCTGCGACCGAGGGCATTGGCGCAGAATCCGGTGCCAGCGTTGACACAAGTTCCGCGTCGGGAATTTCGTTGGTCGGGGCGATTTCGGCTTCCAGCGCGTCAAGTTCGCTTTGTAGGGACGCTTCAGCCTCTGCGGTAAGGGCGGCGGCGGGGGGCGTTTCGACGGGCGAAATCGGAGTGGTCATCGTGTCCAGACGGCGCACTTTGATCACCCGAGCGCGGGCGCGTTCCAGGCTTTCGGCGGCAACCGGCGACAGGGCAGGCGTGGCTTCGTGCTGTGCAGTGTCGACTGCGCCTGGCTCGACGGCGGCAGTTTCGGCAGTTGCCTCTTCGCTGTAGGCAGCCTCGTCAGCTTCTGGGAAGGCTGCGAGAATGGGGTTCGACGCAGGTTGATCGGATTCAGTGATCAGATCTTGCGATTCGATTTCGGCTTCCGCAAAGTCGTCTTCGCCAAGAAAGTCAGCGTCGTCGATAACCATCAGGTCGGTCAGGTCGGCAGCATAATCCTCGTCCACGTCTGCGAACAGATTTTCGGCGGGGGCATCGGCGGCTTCGGCTTCGCCGGCATCTTCTGCATCATATTGATCGGGTTCGCCGATTGTTGCCTTGGCAATGTCGTCGGCAAGCTGATCGTCCTGATCCATCAGCCCCGCAAGCGTATCGCGGACAGCCTCGGCCACGGGATCATGTGCCGGGGTGTCTGCGGGAGTTGCGATTGTGGCGGCTTCGGGCTGCGACGCGGTGGTGGCGGTGGGCGCCAGGTGAACGGGAGGTTCGATCACGACGGCCGGGATTTTCAGTTCAACCGGAGCGACGGGGGGTTCCGGTTCAGGCGTGGCAACTTGTGCGACGGGCAGTGGGGCAGGCGCAGTTGGCGCCTGAACGACGGGTTCTATCACATTGATCGGTGATAGCGCGGGAATCGTTGAAAGCGCCGGGATCGGTGATAGCCCGGGAATCGGGCCGGCTGCGTGGACCGGAGCGGCTGCGGGTTTCGTGTCGGCGTCCTGATCTTCGGCGTAGGCTTCGACGTCGGCAAAGCGGGCCGCGAGGTCGGACATCGGCGAGGGGGCGGGCGCCATGATATGGGGCGCCACGATCTGCGTCTGGGCGGCGCGCAGGCGGGCCAGTCGGATGGCAGCGGATTCGACGGCGGGGGCGGCCTGTTCCATCGTGGACACGGCAGGGGCCGGAGCCTGTGGCACCGGTGCAGGCTGGTAGGCAGGCATCGTGATGCGGGGCGTGGCAGTTTCCTCAGCGCGCAGGATTACGCCGTTGTCCTGAATCTTGGCCTCTACCCGGCGCTGGATTTCGCGTTCGGCAATGCGGTGCAACATGGCGGCATCGGGTGTCGGAGGTTCGGCACCGAAATAACGGTCCTCAGAAGCGAGGTCGCGGAAATATTCGGCAATCGCCTTCATCGTGTTGAACGGATCTTCAAACCCCTCCAGCGTGCAGGAGAAGGTTCCATAGGAAACCGTTAGAATTTTACTAGCCCCGTTCATCGGATGCTTGCCTTTTACCAAAACTCGACACGGTCAACTTGGAGTGACGAATGATCTAATCCGTGGACAAAACGGGGTGATTTGAAGGATTGTTTGTGTCCCGGCTTCGGCAGAATGCCGCAATTGAAAGATCAGTATCGGCATGAATCAGACCATTGTCCAATCAACTACGGGGGTCACACTGGCTGGAGGGGGGCGATTTACCTTAAAGATGTTGGAATTGGCGCGAAGTCTGGCACCCAGGATGGTCGCGGCGGACAGCGGGGCGGACCGATTGTTGCGGTTGGGCGTCGAACCGGAGGCGGTGATTGGCGATTTCGATTCGGTGTCGAAGCTGGCGCAGAGGCGGTTGGCCGGGCGATTGTTTCGGATCGAGGAACAACTGACCACTGATTTCGACAAGGCGTTGCGGTCAATTGCAGCACCGTTTGTGCTGGGGTTGGGGTTTTCGGGGGAGCGGTTGGATCATGCGCTGGCGGTGCTGAACGGGCTGGTCAGCCATCCGGACCGACGCTGCCTGATCCTTGGACCGCAGGATGTGACGTTTCTGGCGCCACGGCGGTTGACGCTGGATTTGCCCGTCCGCTCGCGGCTGTCGCTGTTTCCAATGGGCGCGGTGGCGGGCACGAGCGAGGGGCTGCGCTGGCCGCTTCAGGGGTTGAAATTTGCGCCTGCAGGTATGATCGGGACGTCGAACGAGGTCAGCGGGCC
Source organism: Paracoccaceae bacterium (assembly GCA_039926325.1). Taxonomy (GTDB): domain Bacteria; phylum Pseudomonadota; class Alphaproteobacteria; order Rhodobacterales; family Rhodobacteraceae; genus Stagnihabitans. The sequence continues at coordinate 4,277 of JBDSXE010000065.1, forward strand.
AGTGCGACTGGAATTCAACGCCGACCTGATGCTGGTTATATTGCCTCTGTCGGCATTGGCGGCGGCATTGGATGGACTTGGGATGACCGATGTTCGTGGGCAATGATGTAAAGCCCGGACCCGACGATCAGCGCGATACCGCACCACGTCAGCGCATTCGGAAAGGTGCCCCAGATCGCATAGCCCAGGAACACCGCCATCGGCAATTCGAGGTAATGCAGCGGGGCCAGGGTACTGGCGGGCGCGTATTTCATCGCCACCGTCATGCAAAGGTGGCTTACGGCGGCCCAGAAGCCGACGCCGAACAGCCAAAGCAAGTTCAGCGTGTCGGGCGTGACGGGGTCGAGCTCGGCAATGCCAGAACCGTCGAACAGCCACAGCAGCGGCAGGATGATCAGGCATCCGGCGATTGAGGTGTGGACTTGCATCGTCACCGGATGGACGCGGTTCGACATCGCTTGCGTCGCCATTTCGTAGAACGAGAACGACAGCGCGCAACCGAGTGGGAACAGCGCGACAAGGCCGTAGTGGCTGAGCGATGGCTGGATGACGAGCATTGCACCCGCGAAGCCTACGACAGAGGCATAGATGCGGGTTCGGCCAATCGGGTTGCCGAAGATCACCTTGCCCAGAAACATCAGGATGAACGGCATGACGAATACGATGGCGATGCTGTCGGCAATCGGCATGTATTGCACCGAAGCGACAAAGCAGTAGGTGGAAAGCATCAGGCAAATGGCGCGGACGGCGAGCAGGGCAAAATCGGCGCGCCGCGCCCGCCAGTCGAGCCGCATCACCAGAATGATCGGCAACATGCAGATCAGCTGGAAAACGAACCGGGCGGCGGTAATCTGACCCACCGGGATGGCGGTGGTGGCGAGTTTCGAGAACGCGTCCAGCAGCGGTGCAGTGACGCAGAACGCGAGCATCAGCAGAAGGCCGGGCAGAATGCGGGGCGGGGCGTGGAGTGTTGCTGCGGTCATGGCGGTTGGGTATCGGGTCGGAGACGGCGCGTCACGTCCGAAAGCGGCAGGGTGCGGCTTTTTTGGGCGCTTTTGGAATGCTGGCGGCGCTGGGGGTTTCACACCCCCAGACCCCCGTGGGATATTTGGGCCAAAATGAAAGGCGAAATTTTAGGTAAATTTTAGGTATCCGGCGCGTCGTGCCAATGCATTTCAGCAGTTTGGCACGTTCACGGCCAGGCCGCCGAGCGAGGTTTCCTTGTATTTCTCGTGCATGTCTTTCCCGGTTTGGCGCATGGTTTCGATGCAGACGTCGAGGCTGACAAGGTGCTGACCGTCGCCACGCAGGGCGAGGGAGGCTGCGGAGACGGCTTTGATCGCGCCTAGGCCATTGCGTTCGATGCAGGGCACTTGCACCAATCCCCTGACCGGATCGCAGGTCATGCCCAAGTGGTGTTCCAGCGCGATTTCGGCGGCGTTTTCAATCTGTTCAACCGAGCCGCCTAGCACAGCGGCCAAGGCGGCGGCGGCCATCGCGGCGGCGCTGCCGACCTCTGCCTGACAACCACATTCCGCACCGGAGATGCTGGCGTTGTGTTTCACAAGCCCACCGACGGCGGCGGCGGTCAGCAGGAACTCGCCAATTTTCGACGAGGACGCGCCGGGGACGTGGTCGAGGTAATACCGCAGGACGGCCGGCACGACGCCGGCGGCACCAATGGTGGGGGCGGTGACGACCTGACCACCAGCGGCGTTTTCCTCGTTCACTGCCATCGCATACAGGATCATCCAGTCGTTGATCGTGTGCGGCGGTGACTGGTTGGAGCCGCGTTCGGCCCTGAGCGCGTCGTGGATGCCCTTGGCGCGGCGTCGCACTTTCAGCCCGCCGGGCAGAATGCCGGTGCCCTCCATCCCACGCGAGATGCAGGTGTTCATCACGTCCCAAATGCGAGCCATACCCTGATCAAGTTCGGTCGCGGTGCGGAATTTCAGCTCGTTCGCGCGCTTCATCTGGGCGATGGTCAGGCCGGATGCGCGGGCCATCGCCATCATCTCATCGGCCTGTTCGAACGGGTAAGGCACGTCGGCGCGGGCCTTGGATTTCTTGCCGCCAGCCGCCTCCATCTCGCCTGCCGTCAGCACAAAGCCGCCACCGATGGAGTAGAAGGTTTCTTGCAAGATCACGTCGCCCTGCGCATCCGTCGCCTTGATGATCATACCATTGGCATGGCCGGGCAATGCGGGGCCATAGTCAAACGTCAGGTCGCGCTTGGGGTCGAAGGCCAGTTCGGGCAGGCCGGGTGGTGCGATGGTGTGGGTCGCATTGATGGCGGCAAGGGTCGCGTCGGCTTTTTCGGCGTCATAGGTGGAGGGTTCAAATCCGGCGAGGCCAAGGATCGTGGCGCGGTCAGTGGCGTGGCCGACACCGGTGAAGGCAAGCGAGCCATGCAGCGATGCCTTGATACCCTTGGGATTGAAGGGCGACTGGCGCAGCAGGTCCAGAAAGCGGGCTGCGGCGACCATCGGACCCATCGTATGCGAGGACGAGGGGCCGACGCCCACCTTGAACATGTCGAACACCGAAAGGAACATACCGCTCTCCTTATTGCTGTGGGCAGTCTAGCCGCCGTGCAGCAGGAACCCCAGTTGAAAGCGACTTTTCCGCTGGGTTCAGCGTCAGTAAGCCGGGTTGGTGAAGATGGTGGGGCCAAGTGATTCTGCCAGAGACGCATCAAGGGCGGCGGGGCGGGTTTCCAGATGGGCCAACACGCGGTTCAGGGCCGGGAAGTCTTTGGCGATGAAATAGCTTGGGTGGCCCGGGCCGTAGGTTGCAAGCCACCGGATCAGGACGGCGAGGTAGTAGCCCAGAAGCGACGGCTGCGTGTCTGACAGCCAGGTCGGTTTGTCGGCGTCGATCATCTGATCAAGCAGGTTCAGGAAACTCTCCATCCGCGCATGGGCATGGGTCAGGACGGCAGCCGCGCAATCGGGTCCGGCGACGCGGTCTGGGTAGAAAAGCTCAAGAAGGGTTGGGTGCAGGTTGGTCGAGGTGAAGAACAACCACTTCAGAAAGGCGGCACGATCCGGGCTGTCGGGTGCGGGGGCAAGGCCGGGATGGCGGTCAGACAGATACAGGAGGATCGCGGCGGTTTCAAACATGGCACCATCGGGCGTCTCCATCGCCGGGATTTTGCCCAGAGGATGCAGGGCGCGGTAGGCCGGAATGTCCAGCGCACCAGCCTCGCGGTCGATCAGCTGTTCGGTGAAGGTCAGGTTCAGTTCACGCAGAACCAGCCGCACGATCAGTGAGGCGGTGTCAGGAGAATAGTGCAGGGTGTACATATCAGCCTCCGATTTTGGG
>JBDSXE010000066.1:0-3595 GCA_039926325.1 Paracoccaceae bacterium
AGCCGTGTGCCGCCAGCCGCCGGCACGGTCAGACTTGCCGCCGTGCCAAGCCGCAACTGGTTGTTCTCGACCAACACTTCGGCCGCACCCGCGAACGCACCGGCATTGTTGAACTGCACCTGACTGACCGCACCACCCGGGCCGCCACTTGTCGCCGCCCAAGTGCCATCTGCCCGCAGAAAGCTCGCCGTCCCGCCACCAGACGCAGGCGCAATACCCTGCAACGTCGCGCTGAACGGACTCAGCAACGCCGTCGCCTGCGCCGCGGTCATCGCCTCCACAGTGCCGACGCCAGAGGTGGTCCGCCCCAAAAACCGGCTGCTGTTGACCTGTGCCATCTGCACCAGCGTCACAGCATTCGCCGCAATCGACAGCGCCAGCGACCCCGCCGCGTTGGTGACGTCCCCCGTGTGTGCTGGCTCCTGCGCCGCCTGCATAACCCCGGTCGCCTGTGTGGTCAGGCTCACGGTCGAGGCCATAGCCAGCGCCCCCAGCCCGCTCACATCCCCCGACGCAATCGCCAGAACAGCCTTGGCTTGCGTCGGGGTCAGATCCTCTGGACTGCCGGTGCCAGCAGTCGTGCGCCCTTTGATCGTTGCCGTCGCCACCTGCGCCAACTTGGAATTCGTCACCGCATTCGCCGCCACGGCCAACACCAGCGACCCCGCCGCGTTGATGACATCCCCCGTGTGCGCCGGCTCCTGCGCCGCCGCCAGCGTCCCGGTGATCGTGTTCGACCCCAGCGCAATCGTCTTGTTGGTCAGCGTTTGCGTGGCCGCAGCCAGCACCAGCGTGCCGTTCGCATCCGGCAAAGTCACGGTTCGCGTTGTGCCGGACGTGATCCCCGACAGTTCGAACTGCGCCTGCCTGGTCGCATCGCCATTGTCCTGCAACTTGAACGCGCTGTCGGCAAACGTCCCGACCAGCGCCCCCATCAGATCGCCAGAGACCCCGCCCTGCTGCGCCCGAAATTTCCCGGTCGTCGCATTGTACCAGACATCGCCGTCCACTGGCGCAGCCGGATCACCCGCCCCCGGCGTCACCCCCAGCCCGTTCATCACCCGGACCCGGCCAGAGGTGCGGTCAACCACCAGCCCCTGAAAGAACGTCACGCCGTCCGGGCTGACCTTGACGTTGAAATCGTCGCTGCCCGCCGTGCCCATCTCTGCCCGCCCGGAAAACCCGGTCTGGAACAGCAGGCTCGCGGTATCCGTCGCCACCGCCTTGTTGACCTTCACCTGATGCCCAGCCCCGGCGTTGTTCAACAACGTCGCAGGCGACGACACCGACAGCCGGTTCGTCGCATCCGGCGTCGCCGAAACGCCCAGCTGCGTGAACACCGTCGGCGCGTCCGACATCGCCACCCAGTTCACGCCATTGAACACGGCCAACTGACCCTCGGCTGCGATCCAGGCGTGCCACCCCACCCGCGCCGCAAAGAACTCCCACACCGATCCGGTGAAGACCGCAACCTTGTGGTCCTGCCCCAGCCACCCCCCTGTCGCACCCAAAGCCACAACGTGACATTGCCCCAACACTGGCGAACCCGGCGCGGCAGTCAGCGTGCGGTTGACCACCGACAGCTGGATCATAATGTCGATCAGCTTCAGCGCCTCGTTATGCGTTACATGTTTTTGCGCCTGCGAGGGCTGGATCAGGGGCAGCGACTGGATCGTTGTGGTGTCGGGCATGGATACCTCCGCGGGAACGCTTGATCCCTGAAGCTAGACATTGACCGTCAACACCCCGTAACCGCACCGACCGCCCCATCGCCCGACACGCAACACCCTACAATTTGTCTAAAATTTTGCCCGCCCCATTCATCTTTTCCTAAATATCCCACGGGGGTGCGGGGGCGTGAAACCCCCGCGAACGTCGGGGCAAACACCTACTTCACCCGGCCTCACCCCAACGCCAGCGTCGCAGCGATGCCCCACATCGTGATGCCCACCACCACCTCCAGCACGACCCATGCTTTCGGATTGGCAAACACCGGGGCCAGCAACCTTGCCCCATAGCCGAGTGCCGCAAAGAAACTCAGCGACCCCAACGCCGCCGCCACCCCAAACGCCACCTGATGCGGCGCGTACTGGGTCGAGATTGACCCCAACAGAACCATCGTATCCAGATACACATGCGGGTTGGCCCAGGTCAGCACCAGACACATCACCACCACCCGCCGCAGCGAAACCACCTCACCCACCACCGGCTTCAGCGCCTCACCACCTTGCAACGCCGCCTTGAACCGCAGCGCGCCATACACCAGCAAGAACACCACCCCGAACCAGCGCATTGCCACGCCGATCCACGGCACCGCCGCCGACACCACGCCAAACCCCGCGACACCCGCCACGATCAGCACGGCATCCGACAGCGCACACACCGCCACCACCACCGCCACATGTTCGCACCGAATCCCCTGCCGCAGCACAAAAGCATTCTGCGCCCCGATCGCCAGAATGAGGGATAGCGACGTAAGATAGCCATGAATTGCCGCTTGAAACACGTCCCGCCCCCTGCCTGTCCCGCAGGGTCTGTAGCAGGCCGCAGCCGCCTTTGAAACGGCCCGTCAGAACTTGATGAGTGCCGGAAACGCGAACACCGCCGCCGCACTTGGTCCGCCCGGCCCCGCCATCGCGTAAGTCCGTATGCGCAGGCTGGCCACCACGTCCGCCTTGTCCGCGCCCATCAGTTCCACCGCCTCGGCAATCCGCACTTGGACAGGTTTTCGCATCGTGCGGCGGGTTTCGTGAAAGATCATCGCCACGCGCAGCGGATAGGAGAAATGGCTAACCAACTGGAACAACCGCGAATTCTGCCCCGCCACGAACATCGCCAGCGTCTTCACCCCGGTCCGCCGCGCCAGCCTTGCGACAAACGGATGCCATTCAAAATCCGCCGCCTGCCCACGCCACACCTGGACAGAGGTTGCAACACCCCCCGCCGGAAATATAATCAGCACATGCCCCTGATCCAGCCACTCGACCGCCCGCCGCCGCGTCTCTGCAGAGGTTCGCCGCGCCTCTGGTCCCGGTCCGAAATCAATCGGCAGCAGCACATCCGCAGCCTCTGGCGGTTGGCACAGCAGTGAATGGCAGATCAGCTTGATGTCGCTGCGCCGCGTTGAAATCAGCTGGCCGATCAACAAGCCGTCGACAATCCCGAACGGATGATTTGCCACCACCAAGAGCGGCCCCGTCGCCGGAATCCGCGCCTTCTCGGCTTCGGTCACCTCAGCTACAACGCCCACAGCCCGGATGGCCGATGTAAACACCGTCTCGCCCGGATGCGGAGCCTTGCGCCAAGCCCGGTAGATCGCCTCAAACCGCGCGCGCCCGCTTAGTCGCTCCACGGTGCGAATCAGCGTGCGGCGAAACCAGTGTTGGCCCGGCGTGGAATAGGTGAACAGCGGCCCCGCCTGCCGCGTGTCGATCCAGTCCAGAAAGCCTTGGGCCGCGGTTTCATCGCCAATTTCAAGGAAACTCATCCGCCATCCTCCTGCACTACGCAAGACGTGGCAGAACCCCATGACAGGATGATGAAACGCCGGGAATTATTCCAGCAGCGCCGCCACATCTTCCGGAATGTCGAAGTT
>JBDSXE010000067.1:0-2790 GCA_039926325.1 Paracoccaceae bacterium
AACCGGTGTTGTCGGCCATCCCGACCAGCTTGAGCCGGGCGTTCAGTTCCAGAAGAAAGTGCGCTGTCCGTTCGGCAGCATTGCGCCGGCCCATCCCGATCAGATGTTCAACAACCATCGCTTCATCGCGCGAGGCTGCCCACAGCACCGCTGTCGCCAAGCGGGGCGCATTTGAGAATGTATCCAGCAGGTCGCTCGCCATTACCTCGGATGCTTCGACGGGCGTGATCGGTTCGACGTTGTGGTCCGAAGCACGGAACAGAACCGAACGCAGGCCCAGAAAATCGCCAGGGATCTGAACATCCACGATCTGACGTTCACCATTTGGCAAGATTTTGTACGAACTGGCCCAGCCCTGAGCAAGAATGTAGGCAGGCTGGCCGGTCTGGCCCTGGTGGAACATATCACGACCGGCGGGAAATTTACGGCGGCGGCGGTGCAGGTCCGAGACAGTCGCCAAGTCGCCATCGGACAAATTTACAAAAACCGAAAGCTTCCGGGCAAAAGGGCTGTCCTGAATCACTATTCACGCTCTCTACTTAGGCTGGCGATACACCTCGGCCTTGATTGGTAATCGGTACTATAATGCACCACTTCCCCCCCATGCTGATTTGGATCAGTTCACCTACGATATATTGTGCGACACTGGGATAAACTTTGACGCGCGTCGGGATGCCCCGTCAAAGCTACCCCCCTTTTTTCCCAAGGAAGACATCCGACATGCCGAATACCCAAGACGTTTCTGGTAACGCTGCGCTTACGATTTGCGAATCTCTGCTGCTGGCACTGAATGATCGTAACATCCTGCCCGAAAAAGAAATTATGGAAATTCTGCAAGACGCGGCTACAACACACGAGGATGCCCCCTCAGGCGACGGAAAAGAGGATATGCATAGGGCGGTCGCAGTCCTGATCCGCAAGATCATCAGCGGCGGAAACTCGGTTCGTCGCAAACAATAAGGGCGCGGACGTTACCTGACCGGGATATTCTCGCGCAGTATAATACGAGGCTCGATGTATTTCAACGTCAGAAATGGCGCCGCCGATGCGATGGAGCCAAGTAGACGGATCACCGACTGTTCGCCCGTCAGCCGTGCGTTCTGGTCGATCACCACGTCGATCAGGTCTTCCGCCAGAAAGCTGCGGGTGCGGTCGGTCAGGTCGTGGAATATGACGAAAGGCCGGGGACGGCCCAGCTCTTCGACCGCACGGGCGATGCCGGACCGCCCCGCACCTACGCAATAGATGCCCACCACGTCGGACTGGCTTTGCAGCAGATGGCGGGCGGCGGTGTAGGACACCGCGTTATCCTCGTCCGTCTCAATGGCGGGCAGCATTTGCAGATCGGGGAACTGTTCGGTGATGACGGCGCGGAAACCATTCTCGCGTTCTTCATGCCCGTGATAGGCGCGCGAGCCAAGGAAAAGCCCAAGCGAGCCGCGGCTGACGCCCGCCATGCGGCCCATCACCAGCCCCGCCGTCCGTCCGGCCACGCGGTTGTCGACACCTACATAGGCCGAACGCGGCGTTGACAGGACATCGGACGCTATGGTGATCACCCGTACCCCGGCTTCGGATAACTGTCGGATCGCATTTCGGGTGATCGGGTGATCGACGGCAATCAGGCCGACACCGCTGGTTTGCAGCGCGGTCTTTTCAATCGCCTTAACCAGCGCCTCGGGGCTAAGGCCGTCAACCGGATGGATCGTGCAGGACGCGACAAGCGGCAGATGGGCGCAGAAATCACGGATCGTGTTGGCAAGGTTCTGCATGAACTCGCTGCGGCCGAAGGGGATGAAAAACTCCAGATGGGCGGGGCGCGATGGCAGAGTGACCTTATCCTCGGTCGGAAGGTACCCCAGCGCCTTGGCGGCAGTATAGACCCGCTGCCGGTTGGCGGCAGACACGCCCGCGCGACCGTTCAGGACGCGATCAACCGTGGCGGTGGACACGCAGGCCTTGGTGGCGATATCTGTGATGGTAGCCTTACGCATCTTGCGCCTGTGAAATCGCATTTTCTTGGCAGTAGCTGAACCTAGCACATCCACGCCGTTGATGTAACGCAATCAGATTTTTGAACCTCCGGTCGCGACCCGGTTTTCAAGTACGATTCTCCGTACCACACTGATTTTAATCAGTTGATACCTTTTGACATGAGCATGTGAATATCTGACCTGGACCATCTCTTGATGCGATCTGATGCGAAACCAGTTTGCTTCGCCCAAGCCACGGCACCACCACTGGCTTTCCAGAGATTTGTGCTGACGTCGCAAAAGCACAAACATGAACCGCGCCACAAGAGCGTGGAATATTATCCCGAACGAAGCGGGCCGATTGCCCGGAAATGGTCAGAGGAGGAGACCACGATGCTTAGAAGAACATTCATTGGCCTGACAACGGCGATTGTCGCGCTGGCGGCAACCGGCTCTGTGGCGCTGGCCGACGGCAAGACATTCTACTGGATTTCCCACGGCTCGCCCGCCGATCCGGTTTGGACCTATTTTCTGGACGGGGCCAACAAATGGGCCAAGGACACCGGCAACAAGGTCAACACCTCGTTCCATTCGGGTGATGTGCCTTCGCAGCAAGAAGCCGTGCGCGCCGCGATCGCGTCGGGTGCTGCCGGGATCGTGACGTCGAGCCCTGATCCGGGTTCGCTGGTTGAAGTGGCAAAGGAAGCCAATGACGCCAAGATTCCGATCATCAACATGAACACGCCCGATCCGACGGCCAGCTTTGACGCCTATGTCGGGGCAGACCTGAACATCGTCGGCAAGGGCTGGGCGCAGT
>JBDSXE010000068.1:0-5522 GCA_039926325.1 Paracoccaceae bacterium
CCCACCTCGGGCCGTGTGATGCTATACGACGATGACCATTTCTACATGGGCTCCGTCCTTGCCGAACTTCTGACCGCCCGCGGCTGCAGAGTTGATTACGTTACCCCCGCCAGCATCGTCGCCGAATGGACCGTCAATACTCTGGAACAAGCCACCATCCAGCGCCGCCTCCTTGATATCGGCGTAAACATCCTGACCAACAAAGCACCCGAATCCATCGCCGCGACCCAAACTACGCTAGGCTGCACCTGGACCGGCCGCGAAACCACGCTGCCCTGCGATGCCGTCCTGATGGTCACCAGCCGTGTCCCAGACGACGCCCTCTTTCACGCCGTCATGGCCCGCCAACCCGAATGGCAATCCGCTGGCATCGCCTCCGTCAAGCTTATCGGAGACGCCGCCGCCCCCGGCCCAATCGCCTGGGCAACCTACGCCGGCCGCCGCTATGCCGAGGAACTTGATCAGCCCGATCCGGGCGATGCCCTCAGCTTCCAAAGGGAAATCACCGAACTCGCCCCCCAGCCCTGACCCGCAGCCCTGACCTCAAGTTCACTTTTTCAAAAATATCCTCCGGGGGTCCGGGGGTGGAAAACCCCCGGCGTCACAACCGCCACCACGCCACAGCCCGGCGCGAGCGCAGCGACAAAACCCGCGCCACGCCAACGCGCCGCCTTGCTGAAACCTACACCTCGAACGGCGGTTTCCGGCTCCATACCAGCGCGTCACCGATCATCTGGGTCAACGTCGACCTTTGCGGCTGCCACCCCAGCTCTGATACCGCCCGCGTCGATCCCGACACCAGCGCCGCCGCATCGCCGGCGCGACGCCCGCCCTCGATGACGGGCACATCGCGGTTGCTGACCAGCCGGGATGCCTCGATCACTTCGCGCACGGAAAAGCCCTTGCCTGACCCCAGACAGAACACACGGTCGCCCTTGCCATCCAGCAGCCAGCGCAATCCCAGCACATGGGCATCCACCAGATCTGAAACATGGACATAATCGCGGATGCAGGTGCCGTCCGGTGTGGGGTAATCCGATCCAAACACCGTCAGCGCGGGGCGTTTGCCGTCGATGGCGTCCAGCATCAGCGGGATCAGGTGCGTTTCAGGAATGTGCTGCTCGCCCACCTCGCCTTCGGGGTCGGCTCCGGCCACGTTGAAATAGCGGAAGATGACATGATTCAGCCCGTTGCTTTTGCCAAAGTCGCGCAGGATTTCCTCGATCGCTTTCTTGGACCCGCCGTAGGCGTTGATCGGGCGCTGAACCGTGTCCTCATCCAAAATCACCCCATCCTGATCGCCGTAGGTGGCGCAGGTGGACGAGAAGACGAAATTCTTGCAACCCGCCGCCAGCGCCGCCTCGATCAAATTCAGCGATCCGGTGACGTTGGTACGCCAGTATTTGCCGGGGTCCGACATCGACTCTCCGACCAGCGACAGGGCGGCGAAATGCATCACTCCGACGGGCTGATAGCGGGCAAAGGCGGCATCGATTGCGGCGCGGTCCATCAGGTCGCCTTGATGGAACGGGCCAAACTTGACGGCCTGCGCCCAGCCGGTCGAAAGGTTGTCAAAAGCGACGGGAGTGAACCCTGCCCGCGACAGGGCTTTGCAGGCATGCGCCCCGATATAGCCCGCGCCGCCGGTCACCAGAACATGCATCGCTGTCTCCGCTTGATGTGCTGTTTTCTTGGCGTGAAGGGGCGCCATTGTCTAGGGGTTGCCCATGCGTCCATATCTGGACAAAGTGCAAAATCTTTCATTATCATGGACTTACGGTTTAGTGTTAACCACATTTTAATGCGGCTTGCGTTTGGTCTTCACCACCTTCAGCAAAGTTCGCGCCGTCAGAAAATGAAATCCTCCATCCCGAAACCGGCGGCACTCAGCGAATGGCCATCCGCCGAGACGATGGAGATTTGATGAGCGCCATAGCTGACAGTGCAACCCGCCCCCGTCGCACTGATCGCCAGCGCCGCCACCGAATACAGATTGCCCCAATCCGAAACGTCGATCCGGTCGCTGTGCAATTCGTAGTCGGTAATCATGCTGCTGCCCGCAAGACCATCGAACACGAACACATCGGCACCACTGCCCCCCGTCAACGTGTCCGCGCCACCGCCGGAATGCAACCAGTCGTCGCCTGCACCACCCTTCAAAACCTCAGCGGCGTTTTTGCCAAGGATCAAGTCGTCTTTTGCAGTGCCCGCAGTTGCCCCGGTGATTGTGGGGCCAAGATTGGCCAGTGACATCCCGAACTTCTGGATGCGATTGGCATGGGACTCGACGACGAAAATATCCAGGCTTGTCCCGTTCAGCGCAACCTCTAGCCCGGTGACGGGATACAGGCCCTGCCCGGTCTCTAATGCGACGGTCAGGAATGGCGACAAATGGCCACCCGGCAACAACTCCATCACCGTGATCCCGGCATCGGTGCCAGCCGAGACGGCAAAGACGCGGCCTTGCAGGGTGTAAGTGTCCAGCACCTCTGGGTGAGCAAAGCGCGTGGTCAGGTCGTCCACAACATGATCGGTGACGAAAAGGCATCCCATATCGTTGACGCGCACGACGGATAAAGAGCTGGAAACGGTCGAGGCGATGATGGCATAGGTGACGCCGCCCAATTGCACGGTTTGCAGTGCTGCGGGCCCGTTGACCCACAGGCCGTCGTGGTTGCCCAAACTGTCGACCAACTGCGGCTGGTGGTCGGTGCCGATGGCATAGCACGTCAATCCGTTTTCCAGCGATGACAGCGTCAGCAGGTAATTCTGCCCCTGCAATGTGACCGTTGCGGTGTCGCTGACGTTGGCAAGATAGGATTTGGGCGTGTCCGCAATTGCCACCTCAAACCCCAGCGCGCCATCCGCACCAAGGTTAAAGACCGACACCCCGGCGGTGTTCCAGTTCGACAGCACGGCAACATCGCCGCCAGCCCCGCCCATGATCGCGAATGTCTGCACACCGTGCAACTCTCCGATGCTGGTGGTGACGACCTGTGCTGGCGCCGGCACCCCGGCACCCGACAGCATGGTAAAGGTCAGCGCGCCGCTATGGCTGTCAAACAGGAACGCCCGCATCGCAGTGCCCGCGTATTGAAACGTGATGCCGGATCCGGGTTGCTGGTTCTCTGCCGTCAAAGGCGCAGACAGCGCCTGACTGGTCATATAGCCGCTGCCGGGTAAGCCGACCTGAACAAGTGACAGGCTTTTGGCTGCATTCAGCTCTCGTTCGGAATAGATCAGCTGCGCCGCGCCGTTCTGCACGATCAGCGCCATGCCGTCCGCGACCGCGCCCACACCAAGCGCCGCGACCGAGTAACCTGAAATCAATTGCAACTGCATTTCGCCACGCCCACCGCCCGATCCGCGTTCAGGCTGCCGGTTGGTGCAGGTGGTGCTAAGGTGGCAATCGGGCGAAGCTGTGACGCTTGGCTAAAATCGAAAACGTCACATCTGGTGAATAAAATGAGCCTAAAATCAGATAGATAGCCATCGAGCTCTGTTAATCGCCTGTTCAGCAGTACGGGGCAATTTGTGGGCGATGGCATTTGGACAAGGCGTGACAACATGGCCAACATCACAGGCAACGGCACCGCAATCAAAGGCTTGGGCGGGGCGGCAGGTTTTGGTGAAACCATGCTGCCGCGTGGTGACGACGTGGTTGTCAAAGCCAATGTTTCGGCTGCCTTCGGCGCGGGCTTTACCATCGGCGGCAGGCACTATGACCCCGATCAGCTTTATATCTCGACCGACGGTATCGTCAGTTTCGGCGCGGGCTTTTCCGGCGTCGCACCTGATCTGGCCACCATGACCGCGCCGTTCTTTGCCATTTTTAACGGCGACGCGGACACCCGGCTGGATGGCGAGGGTGCCGAAAGTGGCGCGGTCTGGCTGGATGTCGATGCCGCCCAGCATTGCGTTACGATCACTTGGGACCATGTCGGGTTTTACCGGCGCAACGCCAGCCACACCGATACGTTTCAGATGCAGATATTCGACCGCGGCGAAGATTCCTTCGACGTGGTGTATCGTTATCAGAACATCGGCTGGACCGCTGGCGATCTGCAAGGCGGCTGGGGTGGTCTGGGGGGTATCGCGGCGCGCATCGGCTACCGCTTGGCTGCCTCGGGCGCTGTTGCCGAACACCTGGCTTCTGGAAATGGAAATGCGGAACTGGTTCTGCCGCAGACTTTGGGAAATACCGGCGTCGCGGGCCTCTGGAAGTTCAGTTCCGGCCCAGAGATCAATGGCACCACTGCCTCCAACACCTTGAACGGCACTGCGGGCTGCGACCTGATGCACGGATTGGCTGGCAACGATCGCCTGATCGGCAACGCGGGAAACGACCGGCTTTATGGCGGCGCTGGCGCGGATACGGTGCAAGGGGGCGACGACGACGACAGACTGTCGGGTGGCGCGGGAAATGACGCGCTGACGGGCGGGAACGGCGCCGACAGGTTGGACGGCGGGGCGGGCAACGATACACTGACCGGCGGTGCCGGAGCCGACCGATTTTACACGTCCGGTCAGACAGACTCCGGCCGCGACTGGATCATGGATTTCAGCAACGCGGCTGGTGATTCACTGGTTTTCGGCATCGCTGGTGCCACGAGCGCCAATTTTCGTGTAACCTATACCAAGATGCCGGGCATTGGCGACGCCACCGTGGCAGAGGCGCTGGTGTACTACATCCCGAAGGCAATGCTGGTTTGGACCATTGTCGATGGCGCCGACGACGGAGCGTTCATCATCCATTCGTCCACGAATTTCTTCGACGACTTGTAATCCACCCCCGCGCATATCGCCGAGCTGCGACCGGGGGGAAAAGTCCCTGTTGCACCTTATCACCCTACCCTGCGCCAAACCGCTACCGCCCGACCCCGACATAAGTCTCAAATCCCGCCTCGACCGCCTCTTCGCGGCTGTAGATGTTGCGAAGGTCGGCCATTCGCGGCGTCGCCATCTTGCGGACTATGCGTTCCAGATCCAGCGCGCGGAATTCGTTCCACTCAGTCAGGATCACCAGCACATCGGCCCCCTGCGCCGCTTGATAGGCATTTTCGGTCCATTTAACCCCCGGCAACAGGCCCTCGCCTTCGCGCTTGCCTTGCGGATCGGCAACACGCACCTTGGCACCCGAACCGACCAACGCCGGAATGATGGTCAGCGACGGCGCATCGCGCATGTCGTCGGTGTTGGGTTTGAAGGTGACGCCAAGCACGGCAATGGTCTTGCCGTTGACCCCGCCGTCGCAAAGGTCGACGATCTTGTCCAGCATCCGGCGCTTGATTTCCTCGTTGACCTTGATGACGGTCTCAGTGATCTGCATCGGCACGGCATGTTCCTGACCGATCCGCGCCAACGCCTTGGTATCCTTGGGAAAACAGCTGCCGCCATAGCCCGGCCCTGCATGCAGGAATTTGTTACCGATCCGGCCATCCAGACCCATGCCCTTGGACACATCCTTGATATCCGCGCCGACCTTTTCGCACAGGGCGGCGATTTCGTTGATGAAGGTGATC
>JBDSXE010000069.1:0-6289 GCA_039926325.1 Paracoccaceae bacterium
CCGCACCGCCCCACGCATCATCGTCTGCGCCTCTTGCACCAGCCGCGGAGTATCTGCCCGCCGCAGCGCCTCATAGGCTTCCAGCGGGAACTTCGCATCGATGACAATCGGGCCGGGCGGGTTCGGCAGGTGGATCAGGCAATCGGCGCGCTTGCCGTTCGACAAGGTGGCCTGCATCGTGAAGGCGTCAGAGGGCAAAGCCTTGCCCACGATGTCATGCAACTGAATTTCGCCAAATGCGCCGCGTGTTTGTTTGTTCGACAGAATGTCCTGCAGGTTCAATACGTTGCCCGACAGTTTTTCAATGTTCGCCTGCGCCTTGTCGATGGTTTCCAGCCGTTGCTGCAAATCCCCCAGACTGCGCGCAGTCCGCATTGACGTGCCCTGCAACGCCTCGCCCATCGCGTGCTGAACCTGCGCCAGCCGCTGCTCCATCAGTTGCAACATCTTGGTCTGGCTCAGCGTCTGCGCCTCTGACACATGGTGCAGCCCACCCGCCAGCCGTTCCTGCCCGTCCGACAGCCCTTGCACCCGGTTCGACAGCCAGCCGAGTTCCCGCATCAGCGGCGCAGATTCGCGACCCGCCGCCCGAAGGATTAACAAAAGCAGGATCAGCAGGACCAAAGCCACCCCACCCAGCACCAGAATCTCGGGCGAGTTCCACGCATAGCTCTGGCCAAACAGCGTGATCATCGTCTGCCGAACAATCGTTCGATATCCGCCAGTTTCAGTTCAACATAGGTAGGTCGCCCGTGGTTGCACTGACCGGAATGCGGCGTCGCCTCCATCTCGCGCAGCAGCGCGTTCATCTCCTCCGCCCGCATCTGCCGGCCCGACCGGATCGAGCCATGGCAGGCCATCCTGCTCAATATCGCGTCCATCCTGACCTGCAAGCTTTGGCTCTGCCCCAGATCGGAAAGTTCATCCAGCACATCGCGCAGCAACGCCGCCGCCGAAACCTGACCCAGAATCGCAGGCACCTCGCGCACCGCAATCGCATTGCCACCGAAAGGTTCGATGGTCAGCCCCAACCGCGCCAGATCACTTGTGACCTCCAGTAACCGCGCCGCATCAGACGGTGAAAGCTCAACGATTTCAGGGATCAACAGCGACTGCGCCTTAATCCCCGTCTCTGCCATTTGCCGCTTCAGCCGCTCATACACCAGCCGCTCATGCGCTGCGTGCTGATCGACAATCACCATGCCCGTCGCAGTTTGCGCGATGATGTAATTCTCATGTACCTGCGCCCGCGCCGCACCCAGCGGCAGATTTTCGCCAGTGCCGACGGCAGGCTCAAAGCGCGCCGAAGTAGCCTCAGCAAACCCCGGCGCCTGAAACGCATAGGCCCGCGACAGACTGCCCTGCGAGGGGCGATCCATCTGGTAAACCCGCGCCGAACCGGTCTGAGATTCTGGCCGCATAGCCGCAATCGTCGCATCCGCCACGGTGGACGACGCGCGATGGCCGGCCCCAGACAAAGCGGTCCGCAACCCGGTGATGATCAGCGACCGCGCCGCCTCTGGCTCGCGAAACCTGACCTCAGATTTCGCCGGATGAACATTAACGTCCACCCGTTCAGGATCGCAGATCAGGTTCAGCACCGCCGCCGGATGACGGTCGCGCGACAGGAAGTCGAAATACGCCACCCGCAGCGCGCCCAACAGCATCCGGTCCAGCACGGGACGCCCGTTCACAAAGACAAACTGCTGCACCGAAGAGCCGCGCGAATAAGTCGGCAGCGCGGCATAGCCCACCAGCCGCAAGCCGTCCCTCTCCACATCAATCCGCAGCGCGTTGCTGCTGAAATCCGCCCCCAACACCCGCGTCAGCCGCCCGTGCAGCGCGTCAAAGAAATCGCCATTTTCGGGGTCGCAGCGGAAAATCACGCGCGGCGCTTCGCCTTCCGCCACCTCTGACAACACAAACCCGACATGCGGTTCGGCCATCGCCAGCCGCCGCACGACATCGACAATCGCGCCCGCCTCTGCCCGATCCGACCGCAGGAATTTCAACCGCGCGGGCGTGGCGTAGAATAGATCCAGCAGCTCCACCACCGTGCCGCGCGAGGCTGCCGCTGGCCGAACCGCCGCCACGCGCCCGCCTGCCACGGCCATCGACGCGCCGTCATGACCCTCGGCGCGCGAGGTCAGGACCAGCCGCCCAACCGCGCCAAGCGAAGCCAGCGCCTCACCGCGAAACCCGAAGGACCGGATATTCAGCAAATCGGACCCGTCGATTTTCGACGTCGCATGCCGCGCCACCGCCAGCGGCAGGTCCGCGCCGGTCATGCCATGGCCATCGTCGGTGACCCGGATCAGTACTTTGCCACCAGCGGAATATTCCACCGCAATCCGCCGCGCCCCGGCATCCAGCGCGTTTTCCACCAGTTCCTTGACGGCAGAGGCGGGCCGCTCCACCACCTCGCCCGCCGCAATGCGGTTGATCGCAGCCTCATCCAAGGGCCGGATCACCGGGCGCGTGTCGCCTATCTTGGGGTCATGGAGGGTCATGCCACCAGTTGTAGCAGGTCAGCACCGATGCTGCCACAGATTCGCTAGTTTGTGGATTTCACCCCAACCGCATCACCCACCACGACGAACGACAGGCTGTCTGGCGTCAGCAGCTTTGCCGCCACCCGCTTGACATCAGCCAGTGTCACTGCCTCGACCTTTTTGTTCCGGGTGGCGGGATAATCAGACGGAAGGCCCAGAATCTGCATGCCCACCAGAATGTTGGCGATCCGGTCGTTGCCGTCGAACCGCAGCGGATACGCGCCGGTCAGATAGGTTTTGGTGTCGTCCAACTCTTTTTGCGTAACGCCGTTTGCGGCCACGTCGGCCCAGACATCGCGGATCACCTTGATCGCCTCGGCCGCCTTGTCGTTGGCCGTGTTCAGGCTGCCGGACAGCATTTCAGCGTGGTCCAGTGCGGTAATGCCAGTGCCGATGCCATAAGTCAGCCCACGCTTTTCGCGCACTTCGTCCATCAGGCGCGACGAAAAGCCGCCGCCGCCCAAAATCTCGTTCAGCACCGTTGCTGCGAAATAGTCGGGGTCTTCGAAACGAATGCCGCCTTGATAGAAACTGATCGAGCTTTGCGGACCGGGAAAGTCCTGCTGTACTACGCCCGCCGCGACGTTCAATTCCACCCGGCCCGGCTGTGGTGTGCCGGTGGCGGGCAGATCGCCCAACAGTTTGTCCAGCACTGCGCCCAGTTGCGCTGCCGTAATATCCCCAGCCGCCGCGACATAGATCCGATCGCGAGCGATGGCGCCGTGGAATGCGGCCACAATGTCGTCACGGGACAGCGCCTTGACCGAATCGACGGTTCCGTTGCCGTCCGATCCATAGGGATGGTCGCCATACGCCCGCTTACTCAGGATATTCCCGGCAATCGAATTGGGGTCTTTCGCGTCCGACGCCAGCCCGGACAGCACTTGCCCACGCACGCGTTCGACCGCATCGGCATCAAAGCGCGGCTTGGTCAGCGCCAGATGCAGCAAGTCAACCGCCTGGTCGCGGTTGTCGGTCAGGAAATGTGTCGAAACGCCAACGCCATCCTGATCGCTGTTGAAATGATACTCGGCCGCCAGTGCATCGCGAGCGGTGGCGAAGCCCTGCGAATTCAGGTCACCCGCGCCCTCCTCTATCAATCCCGTCATCAAGTTGACCGCACCACGTTTGCCCACAGGGTCAAGCGATGTGCCGCCCAGAAAGCGGATTTCAAGCGAGGTGAACGGAATGCCATGCTCTTCAACCAACCAGGCCTTGATCCCACCGGGAGAGGTGACTTCCTGTATCACAATCTCGGCACGCGCGGGCAGGGCCAGCAAAACAACGGCAAAAGCGGCGCGGATCAGTGGGAAACAGGTCATTGCGCGCCCTCCTCTGTGGTCAGCCAGCCGGTCACGGCATTGTGGCGGTCAAGCACGGTTTTCGCCGCTGCCATCACCTCGTCAGCGGTTATGCTTTGCAACAGATCGGGCCAGTCCTGCACATCCTTGACGGTCAATCCGACTGCCAGCGCCTCGCCATACTGGTGCGCCAACCCCTGCGTGTTGTCGCGGGCATAGATTTGCTCTGCTTTCACCTGCGTCTTGATGCGGGCAAAGTCGGCGGCGTTCACGCCGTCCTTCATGAACTTGGCAATCACCTCGTCCATCGCCTTTTCGGCATCGGCCAAAGTTTCGCCGGGCACTGGCACCACGACCAGAGTGAATTTGTCTTCGTCCAGCGACACGCCGTCGTAAAAGGCGCTGGCATATACCGCGCGCTGCGTGTCGAACGTCAGAGCCTTGGACAAAACGGAAGTTGTGGCATTGCCACCCAACAGCTCTGCAAACAGCGAAATCGCCGCCGCCTGCCGCTGATCCCCGGGATTACGCTCGGGTGCAAGATAGCTGCGGATGACGTAGGGTTGCGCCACGCGGGTATCCGCCAACACCAGACGCCGTTCCGCCAGTTGAGGCGGCTCGGTCGGGCGAATGCGGGGCTTGATCAGGTCGGAGGGCGGGATCGGCCCGTAGTATTTCTTCGCCAGCGCCAGCACATCCGCCGGTTTCACATCGCCCGCCACCACCAGAATCGCGTTATTCGGGGCATAGTTTGCGTGGTAGAAGTCCAAGGCATCCTGCCGTGACAGCTTTTCCATCTCGTGCCGCCAGCCGATCACCGGAATGCCGTAGGGGCTGTTCATGTACTGCGCCGCCGCCATCTGTTCGGACAGCAATGCGCCGGGATCTGAATCCGTCCGCTCATTCCGTTCATCCAGAATGACCTTACGTTCCGTGGTGACGTCGTTTTCGGTCAGGTTCAGGTTGTGCATCCGGTCTGATTCCAGCTTCATCACCAGATCAAGCCGATCTGCCGCAACCCGTTGGAAATACGCGGTATAATCCAGCGTTGTAAACGCGTTGTCCGACCCGCCCTGCGCGGCAACAATCTTGGACAACTCGCCGGGGGCTACGTCCTTGGTGCCCTGAAACATCAGGTGTTCCAGAAAGTGCGCGATGCCGGAATGTCCGGGCGTCTCGTCCGCAGCGCCGATTCTGTACCAGACCATATGCACGACGACGGGGGCACGGTGATCCTCGATCACCACCACGTCCATACCATTGTCCAGTTTGAAGGTGCTGACGGTATCACCCAGCGCGGGCAGCGCCATCAGTGCCAGTGCCAGCCCAAGTCCCAAGCGTCGCCGCATCAGCATCCTCCCGATTACAGGCGGCAAGCTACGCTACACGGGGCGCGGCGCAACCCCCGGCCACGCGGTTGTGACGCCGCGTGTGGGCTATTTCTTGAGGTTTGCGGGTGGGGCAGAGGGTGTGGCAACCCCGGCCTGACGCCAGCGTGCCAGTTCGGCATAAGCGTCCAGCCAGTAATTCTTGTACGCCTTGTAATAGACGTTCAGCCCAAAGGTCCGCTCCAGAATCCGGCCCGGATGCTTGCGGCGGAAATCCAGATCTTCGGAACCCAGTGTGTCACGAATGCCCGGCGTGACGCCATTGCGCGACGAATAGTTGACCAAACCGCCGTCAACAGCCGGAATGCCCGCAATCTGCGCGGGCACCTTGCCGCCAAGTGCCACCACGGCATCGTCCTGCGGATGGGGGTCCGTGCGGTTTGCGCCACCCGGCGTAGGGTCGGGCAAAGCGGCAATGTCGGTCGGCATCGACAGGGCTTTTGGCGGCAGGATGGCAAATTCGTCGGGGCCGTCGGTGCTGGACCGCAGGTTCATCAGATGCGGCACCTTGTCCCCACTGCCACAAGCCGTCAGCGCCACAAGCGCCGCGCCCGCAACCGCGAGTACCAGTTTAGCCATCTGCCTGAACCCCCTGCCCTTGCTTGCACGCCCGTTTCAGGACCGTGGTTTTGCTCGTCTTAGCGTAAAGCGCGGGCCTCGTCACGGGGTCTTTCGGCCTGATTTCGCGTGGTCGGTCGGTGAGGCGCCTGAACCACTGGAAAAAAGCACCAAGCCGACTGCGCCAAGAAAGATGCCGACGTCCGCAAGATTGAATGCAAACGGGTTTTCGATGCGGCAACACGACATGTTCAGGAAATCCGCCACCGCGCCATAAGCCAGCCGGTCGATCACATTTCCGACGGCCCCGCCAATCAGCAACCCCGCGGCGATCTGCGTCCTTGGACCCAAGCGTTCGCGCCGCACCCACAGCCATACCCAGCCAGAAATTGCCACCGCCACCGCTATCATCACCCACCGCGCCAGATCGCTGTCCTGTGCGAACAGGCCAAAGTTCATGCCCCGATTCCATGCCATCCGAAACACCAGA
>JBDSXE010000070.1:0-4097 GCA_039926325.1 Paracoccaceae bacterium
CATAATCCGCCCGATGCCCCCGGATATACACCATCGCATTGATCGAGGATGACCCGCCGAGCAGCTTGCCGCGTGGCCAGTAATCCCGATGCCCCGCCAACCCCGGGTCCGGCTCCGTCCGGTAACACCAGTTCACCGCTGGGTCATAGAACAGCTTGCCATACCCAAGCGGCAGGTTGACATAGAACCGCCGGTCAGTACCGCCCGCCTCGAGCACCACCACCTTATGCTTGCCGTTTTCCGTCAAGCGTTCAGCCAGCACCGACCCCGCCGAACCAGAGCCAACGATGATGTAATCCGTGTCATGCATATCCGGCCCCCAAGTGCCGCGCCGGGGGGCGGGCCTCGCGTTTGTAACGAACCGATGACGCAGTCCCTTGCCAAGACGCGACAAAATATGTCGGCATTGCTAAACGATCCCCCTCTTGAATCGCAGCAGCCACCTCGACATATTGCTATTGTGCAGGACGGCCTGCAGCATCTGCACCGCTTCGGGACGGCCCGGCTTGCTGATGAGGGCCACATGGCTTGGATTTATCTGACGATCGCCGGACTTCTTGAGGTCGTCTGGGCTTATTACATGAAGAAATCCGAAGGTTTCACCCAACTCACCCCCAGCTTGATCACACTAGTCGCGATGGCGGTCAGCTTTGGTCTGTTGGCTCTGGCGATGCGAAGCCTACCGTTGGGCACCGCTTATACGATCTGGACCGGAATCGGTGCGGTTGGCGCGTTCATCCTGGGCATCGTGGTGCTAGGCGAGGCCGTTACCCCAATGCGCCTGATCGCCGCCGCATTAATTGTCAGCGGCTTGGTGCTGATGAAGCTGTCCAGCGCACATTAGGGCGCGGTTTTTCGTGGTAAATTCGCGACGTTTCGGGCCTAAATGGACGTGTGAGGCGCGAGGCGCGCGTCATGGGATCGTGAAATCACGGCAGACTGCGCAATGGGCCTGATGCAATTGCCCGAAGCATGGGCGGCGATGGCAGCCTTCAACGAAGAACTCATCGCCGCAGGCATCACCCGCGCGATGGGTGGGTTGAAACCTTCCAAATTGGGCAAGCGTGTCCGCTTTGACGGCAACAGACGTCAAGTAACAGAAGGCCCTTTCGCCGCAACCAATGAGCTGATCGCAGGCTTCTGGATATGGGAAGTCAAGGATATGGCCGAAGCGGTGGATTGGGTAACGCGCTGCCCCAATCCCATACCCGGCCCGTCAGAGATCGAAATTCGTCCGTTTTACGAAAACGAAGACTTCGCCGACATGTAGCTACTACTTGCCCTTCCACACCGGATCGCGCTTTTCCGCAAAAGCCCGCGCACCCTCCAGCTGATCCTCGCTGGAATACAGCCGGTCCACCGTCACCAGCTGCCGCTTTGTCACCCGGTTCAGCGCATCCTGGAACCGCAAAGCCTCCGCCTCGCGCACCACTTCCTTGATCGCCGCGTAGACCAGCGGCGGGCCAGATTCCAGCAGCCGCGCCAGATCCCACGCCTTGCCCAGCAGATCGGCGGGCGAGCAAATCTCCTTCACGATCCCCCACCGCAGCGCCTCGTCCGCATCAAACCAGCGCCCCGTCAGCAGCAAATCCATCGCCACATGATAGGGTATCCGTTTCGGCAGCTTGATCGACGCCGCATCCGCCACCGTCCCCGACCGGATTTCCGGCAGGGCAAACGTCGCATTATCCGAACACAGGATCAGATCGCACGACAGTGCCAGTTCCAGCCCGCCGCCGCAGCAAATCCCATTCACGGCGGCAATCACCGGCTTGTTCAGGTTTGGCAATTCCTGCAACCCGCCAAAGCCACCGACGCCATAGTCGCCATCCACCGCATCACCGCCTGCCGCCGCCTTCAGATCCCAACCGGGGCAGAAGAATTTCTCGCCCGCCGCCCGCAAGATACAGACCCGCAGCGAGTCGTCATCCCGGAACGCCCGAAACGCCAACCCCATGATCCGGCTCGTCACCAAATCAATCGCGTTGGCCTTGGCCCGGTCCAACGTGACCTCCAGAATTGACCCTTCGCGCCGTGTCCTGATCGGCCCGTCCACCTGCATTTCCATCATTCCGTCCTCCTGATCAAAGCATCCACCGCCACAGCACCCTGCACCTTGACCAGCACCGGATTGATCTCAATTTCCTCCAGACGGTCATCGCCCGTCATCAATGCGCCCAGCCTGACCGCCATAGCCGCCACCGCCGCCATGTCGGCCTTCGCCCGCCCGCGATACCCGTCCAGCAGCGGCCACAACCGCAACCGACGCAGCGCCACCAGCACCTCATCCTCTGTCACCGGCAGGATCAGCGTCACCGTGTCGGCCAAAACCTCCGCCGTCACCCCGCCCATGCCCAATGTCAAAGACACGCCATAAACTGGATCGCGCCGTAGCCCCAGCAGCACCTCGCCCACAGCGCCCGTAACCATCTCCTCAACCAGATAACCCTCAGCCCCGACCATCTCCGCCTGCCCCGCCAGCGACGACAGCCCCAACCTGACCGCCCCAGCCTCGGTTTTATGGGCAAACCCCAAGCCCTTCAAAGCAAACGGCGCCTGCAGCCCCACCACGTCCAGTTCGGCCAAAGTAGCCCCCGTCACCCCTTTCGGCACCACCACACCCGCCTTAGCCAAAAGCGCCTTAGCCTCCGCCTCCGACAGCATCACCGTGGCGCGCTCACCCAGCGGCGCCACAGGC
The DNA here is from genome assembly GCA_039926325.1 of Paracoccaceae bacterium. Lineage (GTDB taxonomy): Bacteria > Pseudomonadota > Alphaproteobacteria > Rhodobacterales > Rhodobacteraceae > Stagnihabitans. The sequence continues at coordinate 2,699 of JBDSXE010000070.1, forward strand.
TTCCACCCCGCAACCCCCACCTCCAACTGTGCTGCCTTGATAGCGGCCAACCCCGTTTCCAGCCCCAGCAAAGCGCAAACGCCCTGCTCCATCATCCGCACCGCGCGTCCCTCGCCAAAATTCTCCGCCATCGACGCGACCGGAAACGCGATTTTGCCCGTCACCCGCTGCGCCGTCACAATCGCGTCCAGCGCAGGCTCGTACCACGCATCCGAACAACGGTCGGTGCGCGGCGTGTCGATAATGAAGATTCCCGCGTCATAAGGCTCCAGCATCGCGCTGAAAACTTCAGTCGTCTTAGGGCCATCGCCCCAGATAAACGTGTGATAATCCAAGGGATTGGAAATAGTCGGGATCGATCCCAGCACCCCGAACAACCGCGCCCGGGTAACATCCGGCACCGGCGGAAACTCGATGCCGTAAGGTGCCGCCAGATCGGCTACCAGCCCCGCCTCACCCCCCGAACAAGACAGACTGCATATCCGCCGCCCAATCTGCGGCCCATGCATATGGAATATCTTCAACGTCTCAATCAGTTCTGACGGCGTATTCACCTCCGCCACCCCGATCTGCCGCAGGAATGCGGACGATGCTGCCCCACCGCCCGCCAAGGACGCCGTATGCGACGCCGCAGCGGTCCGGCTCAACTCGGTCTTGCCCGACTTGATGCAAACGACACCCTTGCCCGCCGCCCGCGCCGCCTGCGCGAGTGCGGCAAACCCCGCCGCATCATCAATCCCCTCGATATAGAGCCCCAACGCCGTTACCCGTGGATCATCCAGCAACGCCCCTGCCAGATCCGCCAGCCCCACCACGGCCGCGTTGCCCAGACAGGCGACATAGGCCACCGGCAAGCCGCGCTGCTGCATCCCCATGTTGATGACGATGTTCGACGACTGGCTGACCAGCGCCACGCCCTTGTCCACCCTGATGCCGCCATGCTGATCCGGCCACAACAGCGCGCCGTCCAGATAGTTGATCACGCCATAACAATTCGGCCCCAGGATGGGCATATCCCCCGCCGCCGCCACCAGCTTCGCCTGCAACTCAGGCTCGCCAGCCTCGGTCCATCCAGAGGCGAAACAGATCGCCCCGCCCGCCCCCATCGCCGCCAGTTCCGCTACGACATCTAGCGTCGCGTGCCGGTTCACACCGATGAATGTCGCATCCGGCACGCCCGGCAAATCGGCTAGCGAGGCGTAAGCCTTCAATCCCCCAATTTCGACCCGCGTCGGATGCACCGGCCAGACCGATCCCGCAAAGCCCATCTTGGCGCATTGCTCGATCACATTGCGAGCCCAGCCTGCCCCCAGAACGGCAATGCTTTTCGGGCGGATCAGTCGGTCGAGGTCTTTCAATTGCGACCTCCGGTCCTGTGGCCAGCGCCGAGGGCTGTCTG
>JBDSXE010000071.1:0-3685 GCA_039926325.1 Paracoccaceae bacterium
TTAGGGTGACTGGTCCCGAGGCGACAGTTGATCAGTTGTCAGGGATTTCGCAGATGATCGGGACGCAGGTCCTGGCCGCGCGAATGGCGGCGTTGAAGGCGCAAGGCGGGCTGCCAGAAGCGGCGCAGGCGGTCAGCGATGCGACGGACGCCCTGACGGCGGCACAAGACGCCGAGGCGGCGCTGGACACGGGCGATGCGGCGTATGCAGCGCTGTCGGTGATGCTTACGACGCAGGGCGAGGGTGGGCATCTGGTGGTGTCGAGTTTTGTCTACGATGCGTCGTGGGCTCCGGTCTACGACATGGCGTTGGACCGCAAGGCGGGTAATCTGGCGGTGGACCGGGGTGTGCTGGTCAGTCAGTCGAGCGGCGAGGATTGGGCGGGAGTGGAACTGACGCTGTCGACGGCGCGGCCATCGGAGCAGTCGGCACCGACGGCGTTGTGGCCAGAGTTGCGGGCTATTGGCGACCCGAACCCGCCCGCCCCCCCGATGGATATGGCGGTGGCTGGAGGGATGGACGCGCCAGTGATGGAAGCCGCACCGACAGCGGCGGCCAAGACGGAAACGGCGACCTTGGCGTATCAGGGCGATACGGTGGTGTATCACTATCCTTCGGCTGTCGATGTGGCGTCAGGGGTGGAGAATTTGCGGTTGGCGCTGGATCAGGTGAGTTTCGATGTGAAGATCGAGGCGCGGGCGGTGCCGCGGTATGATGCGACAGCGTTTTTACTGGCAGAGCTGACCAATGACGGCAAGGAAATCCTGCTGCCGGGAACGGCCTATCTGCACCGGGATGGGGCGCTGGTGGGGTCTGTTCAGCTGGCGGTTCTGTCGCCGGGGGACAAGGCTGAACTGGGGTTCGGGGCGATTGACGGGCTGCGGTTGAAACGCGACATGCCGCAGCGGGCGGAGGGGGATCGGGGAGTGTTCACCACGTCCACCCAGATCGAGGAGAAGGCGGTGCTGGAGGTGGAGAATCTGACCGGGGAAAGTTGGCCAGTGAGGTTGATGGATCAGGTGCCGTATTCCGAGCAGGAGGATTTGCAGATTAGTTTCACCAGCGATCCCGAACCTTCGGAGAAAGATGTGGACGGGAAACGCGGCGTGCTGGCGTGGGAATTTGATCTGGCAGCGGGGGAGAAAAAGGCGGTGACGCTGGATTCGGTGATGAGCTGGCCGGAGGGGAAAGTTCTGCAATAGCGGCGTCCAGATCTGAACGGTCAAGGCAGCCGTTTGAAATCAAGGGGTTGGATTTTGAAAGTTAACGAGTTGTTGAGGATTGCGGGAGATTCAACATGGCAAACGCATGCTGCTGCATTGGGGTCGGTGGGGGTTTGCACCCCCACACCCCCGCAGGATATTTGCGCCGAAATGAAAGGCGGGCCAAATTTTAGATAAATTGTGAAGGTTGCCGCGTTCTGGCGCAGGGTCAGGCGCGGTTTACCCAGCAGGCCGAGGCGATGAATCAGGCGGTCAGGCCGATGTAGCCAATCATCGCGCAAAGGCCGAGCGGGTGGACGTTCAGTTGCAGGGCCATTGCAAGCCCCTCGAACGAGCCGAGGCCGATCAGTGCTGCGACGATTGTGCCGAGGATGGCGGTTTTGCGGGCACATTGGCGCAATTGCAGCAGGCTGATCAGGGCGATGTGAGTGGTGGTCAGCAGCATTCCGAGATGCTCTCCAATGGCGACACCGGCATAGGCGTTCAGCAGTATGAAGCCTTGGGTATCGCCAGAGCGGGCGAGTTCTGGGACGACCATGACCCAGCACTTCAGGCCCATCGCTTGTGTCAGGCCCGCGAGGGCGGCGATGATGGTGGCGGAGATGGCGAGGGCCGGGGCGGTGGTGAGGCGCTTGCGCGACAGGGCTTGGGCGATTCCAACCGGGACAAAGGCGAGGGCGGCGAGCGCAAAGCCATACCAAGCGAAGATCAGGGCATTGCCGCCCGCCGTGAAGGCGGCCAGGATTTGCGCGGGCGGTTGGCGCAGGATGTTGGGATAGTCGAACGCCGCGCCAAGATAGGCGTAGGGCAGGTTGAAGGCGACGGCGAGGGCAACAAGGGCGGCGGCGGTGCCATTGAGGTTCAGGCGGGGCTTGGCGAGGGACAGGGTAATGTGATGGTCCTTAGGGGGTTGAGAGTGTCACTGATCGGGGACATGGAGGGGTCGTTATGTGTTTGCAAACAAAATGTCACTTACCGGTGACAAAAGGGAATGATGAGCCGAAATAAGGATGAAACCCGTCAGCGCATTCTGGATGCGGCACTGGCTTTGGCGGGGGAAGAAGGCTTTGCGGCGCTGGGAATCAATGCCGTTGCAAGGCGGGCCGGGGCGGACAAGCAGTTGATCTATCGCTATTTCGGCGGGCTGGAGGGCTTGTTGGCTGCCGCGGGCGCGGATGTGGCAGCACGGATGGCGGCGGCGCTAACACCTGCGCTGGTGGCGCCGCCGGACAGTTATGCCGAACTTGCAGAGCGGTTGGCGCTGGCGCTGTATGACCAGATGTGCGCCGACAGCATGTACCGCCAGTTGCGGCTGATGGAGGCAAGTGCGCCATCGCCCGCCACCGATGCATTCCGGGCGGCGCGGGGGGCGGCGTTGCAGGCTTGGGTTGTCGCGGCGCGGCAGGGGCTGGCAGTGCCGAAAGGCGTGGATGTGCCCGCGCTGAACGCCGTGATAATCGCCGCGGTCGAAGGGGCGACGATATTGGGTCCGGTCGGAATGGAGAGGGGAAGTGACGCGGCGCGGGCGCGGCTGATTCCGGTGCTGCGGGGGCTGATCCGGGCGGGTTATGCGGTTGGGGCGGAGTGAACGCACAGCCTAGACCGGCACGAATTCGTCGCGAGTGGGGTCGTAGTTTTCCAGCCCACCTTCGCCGCTGTTGTTCCACAGGCCGTGCAGGGTCAGGCGATCGGCAGCGATGGCATCCCTGACGAAGGGGAAAGTCAGCAGGTTTTCCAGGCTGACCAGCACCGCCTGCTTTTCCAGCGCGGTCAGGATCTGATCCGGTGGCAGGTTGACGACGCGGTCGTAGCCGGGGCGCAGGATGTCCATCCAGCGGCCAACGAAGCTGGTCTTTTCTTCCAGTTCAGGCGCTATGCCGGAGCACATATCGTGACAGCCTTTGACGCCGCCGCAGTTGGAGTGGCCCAGCACGATGAGATGGGCGACACCCAGCGTGTTCACCGCATATTCGACGGTGGCAGAGGTACCGTGGCGTTCGCCATCGGGATTGTAGGGCGGCACGAGGCCCGCGATGTTGCGATGGATGAAAAACTCTCCCTCATCCGCGCCGAAGATAGAGGTGACGTGAACCCGGCTGTCGCAGCAGGAAATCACCATAGCGCGGGGGTGCTGGCCATTTTCGGCAAGGCGGCGATACCAGGCTTTGTTTTCCTGATAGGTCGTGGCGCGCCAGCCTTGAAACCGCTGCACCAGATACGAAGGCAGCAGGCGAACGTTATCCATCGGAGCAGTCCCTTCGGTCACATGCCTTTGACTATGCTGCAATCGCGGCAAATTCGAGGGGTTTTTTGCTGCAAGGGCAACGAATTCTTCAGCAAGACGGTGCCAAGCTGCCTGCGGGTGTGTGAGGAGTATGGGTGATGGCAGTTCGAAAAATGGGGGTGGCCAATGTGGTTGCCCTGTGCCCGGATGATCGGGTGCGGCAGGATGGCGAGGCGAT
>JBDSXE010000072.1:0-4690 GCA_039926325.1 Paracoccaceae bacterium
GCAAAGGCTGCGGGATAGCGGGCGGGTGTTCGTGATCCTGGCGGTGACAGAGCGTGACCCGGACGGTTTGTACCTGACCTGTTTTGCCCTAGAGGAGGTGTCGCAATGACGTATTCCGCCGCAGCCGCGCTGCAATCGGCGGTGTTCGCGCGATTGACCGGATTTGCCGCGCTGGCGGGGGTTTCGGTGGTCGATGCCGTAGCACCGGGCGCTGGATCCGGGCAGTTCGTGCTGCTGGGGCCAGAGACCGCCAGCGATCAAAGCGACAAGTCGGGGTTGGGAGCAGAGCATCTGTTTCAGGTGTCGGTAATCAGCGACGATACCGGGTTTTTAAGCGCCAAGGTGATCGCAGGACATGTCTCGGATGCTTTGGTGGGTGCGGTGCTGACATTGACCACGGGGCATCTGGTTGACCTGAACTTTGTTCGGGCGACTGCCAGACGCCTGAACGAAGGCGAGCATCGGCGGATCGACCTGACCTTTCGGGCGCGCATCGACTTTTGACATTGGTCGGATCGCTGGATTTCTTACAAATGGAGAGATGACATGGCTGTGCAAAACGGCAAGGATTTGCTGATCAAGCTGGACCTAATTGGCGATGGGCAGTTCGTTACGGTGGCGGGTTTGCGGGCCACCCGGATCAGTTTCAACGCGGAAACCGTCGATGTAACCTCGCTGGACAGTGCTGGGGGCTGGCGGGAACTGCTAGCGGGGGCGGGGGTGAAGTCGGCGGCGATTTCAGGGTCAGGCGTGTTTCGCGATGCCAATACCGATGAACGCGCCCGGCAGATTTTCTTTGACGCCGAGATGCCGGATTTCCAGGTGGTGATCCCGAGTTTCGGGATCGTGCAGGGCAAGTTCCAGATCACCGCGATCGAATACTCAGGCAATCACAATGGCGAGGCGAATTACGATATGTCGCTGGCCTCGGCCGGATTTCTGACCTTCACGGCGATCTGATGGCGAACCCTTATGCCGGAGAGGTGGCGCTGATCCTGGACGGGCAGCGCATGGTCGCCAAGCTGACGCTGGGGGCGCTGGCGGAACTGGAAACCGCGATGGAAACCGGGTCGTTGGTGGAACTGGTGGAGCGGTTCGAAACCCGCAGTTTCGCAACCCGCGACGTGCTGGCGCTGGTGGTGGCAGGCCTGCGTGGCGGTGGTTGGCAGGGTTCGGCGGCGGACCTGTTGCGGGTCGAGATCGGCGGTGGTCCGGTCGAGGCGGCGCGAGTAGCGGCGGTGTTGCTGGCGCGGGCTTTTGCGCTGCCAGATGACGCATGAGCCGCATCGGCCCGCCTTCGATCGACTGGTCGGGGTTGATGCGGCTGGGCATGCATCGGCTGGGATTGTCGCCGGACGTGTTCTGGCGACTGACGCCACTGGAGTTGAAAATCATGCTGGGGGCGGAGGCGACCGCCACGGCCCTGACCCGCGCACGGCTGGAGGAATTGGCCGCTGCGTTCCCGGACATAGGAAAGGCAGGACGCGATGACTGATATTGCCGCTCTGACGGATCAGATTGCGACGCTGGAGACGACCTTGGGCAGCACTACGGGGATGGTCTCGGCGTTCGAGGGTGAGCTGTCCAAGATGCAGGATACGCTGTTGTTCACCGGGCGCGAGGTAGGTGCGCTGACCAGCGGATTCAGCGGGGGCCTGCGGCGGGCGTTCGACGGCGTGGTGTTTGACGGCATGAAGCTAACAGACGCGCTGAAAGGTGTGGCGAGCAGCATGTCGCAGACCGTGTTCAACGTCGCCATGAAACCGGTGCAAAATGCGGTTGGTGGGTTTCTGGCGAACGGTCTGAACGCGTTGTTGGGCAAGGGGATGCCGTTCGCTAATGGCGGGGCATTCTCGCGAGGCCGGGTAATGCCATTTGCCAAGGGTGGCGTCGTGTCGTCACCGACGAGCTTTGGGATGCGCGGCGGGACCGGGTTGATGGGCGAGGCGGGGCCAGAGGCGATCATGCCGCTGACGCGCGGTGCCGATGGCAAACTTGGGGTCCAGGCGGCGGGCGGCGCGCGCGCGGTAACAGTGGTCATGAACATCTCTACCCCGGACGTTGAGGGGTTTCAGCGCAGTCAAAGCCAGATCGCAGCACAGGCGATCCGGGCATTGTCGCGCGGTCAACGGAACAGGTAAGCCAATGAATTTTCATGAGATCAGGTTCCCGACCAACCTTAGCTTCGGCTCATCCGGTGGGCCAGAGCGGCGCACGGACATCGTGACGTTGGCCAACGGGTTTGAAGAGCGAAACACCCCGTGGGAGCATTCGCGCCGGCACTACGATGCGGGTGTGGGGATGCGGTCGCTGGACGATCTGGAAACGCTGATCGCGTTTTTCGAGGCGCGTCGGGGCGAGTTGTATGGCTTTCGGTGGAAGGATTGGTCCGACTACAAGACCTGCCGTCCTTCGCAGGAGGTTGGGCCGATGGATCAGGAGATTGGGCGGGGTGATGGCGTGACGCAGGTTTTTGCATTGCGGAAGATCTACTATTCGGGCGAGCAGACCTATACCCGGCCCGTTGTGAAGCCAGTGTCGGGGACGGTACGGGTGGCGATTGCGGGCGATCCGAAAGTTGAAACGCTGGAGTTCACGGTTGATGTCGCAACGGGCCTGATCACCTTTGCCAGCCCGCCGGACATTGATGTGCGGATCACCGCCGGATGCGAGTTTGACGTGCCGGTGCGGTTCGACACCGACCGGATTGCGACCTCGATCGCGTCGTTTCACGCGGGGCAGATTCCCGCGGTTCCGGTGATCGAGGTGCGGATATGAGCGGGGATCGCGAGGCGCTTTTCGCGCATCTGGCCGTCGGAGCTACGACCTCCTGCCGGGTGTGGTCGGTGGTGCGAAAAGATGGTGCGAGCTATGGGTTTACCGATCATGACCTTGATCTGACCTTTGACGGGATGGTGTTCAAGGCATCCAGTGGCATGACCGCGCGGGCATTGCAGCAAAGCACGGGCCTGTCGGTGGACAACAGTGAAGCGGTGGGCGCCTTGAGCGATGCCGCGATCACGGAGGTCGATCTGATGGCGGGGCGGTTTGACGGCGCCGAGGTGCGTTCGTGGTTGGTGAACTGGGCCGATGTGAGCCAGCGGGTCCAACAGTTCAGGGGCAGTTTCGGCGAAATTCAGCGGTCGGCGGGGTCGTTCAGGGCAGAACTGCGCGGGCTGACCGAGGCGCTGAACCAACCGCAGGGGCGGGTGTATCAAAAAACCTGCCCGGCGGTTCTGGGTGACAGGCAATGCCGATTTGACCTGTCGCAGCCAGGGTTCACGACGGAGGCGACGGTGCTGTCGCGTGGAGATGATGGTGGCTATGGCTTCGCCGGCATGCCAGAGTTCGTGAACCGATGGTTCGAGCGCGGTCGCATGACGGTTTTGACCGGGGCCGCCGCTGGCCTGATCGGGCTGGTGAAGTTTGATCGAAACGCGGGTGATCAGCGTGTCGTCGAACTGTGGCTTGATTTCGTAAACGCTCCGCAGCCGGGCGATATTGTGCGGTTGGAGGCAGGTTGCGACAAGCTGGCAGCGACCTGCAAAGCCAAGTTCGGCAACTTCCTGAACTTTCGCGGATTTCCCGACCTGCCGGGTGAGGATTGGCTGGCGTCCTATCCGGTATCTTCGGTGATTAACGACGGCAGAAGTCTGACACGATGATCAGTGGCCATGATGTGGTGACAGAGGCGCGGCGCTGGCTTGGCACCGGCTACGTCCATCAGGCATCCAGACTTGGGGCAGGAACCGATTGTCTGGGACTGCTGCGCGGGGTCTGGCGGGCGCTGCTGGGAAGCGAACCCGAAGTTGTGCCGCCGTATACGCAGGACTGGTCTGAACCGGGGGGCCAGGAAGACTTGCTGGCAGCGGCGACGCAATGGTTGATTGCCAGACTCGACGGAAGTGATGCGGTGGGTGATGTCCTGATCTTCCGAATGCGGCTGGGCCATATGGCAAAACATGTCGGCATCGCTGCCACGCTTGGTCCCCGGCCGACATTTATCCACGCCTACACCGGGCATGGCGTCGTTGAAACTGCGCTTTCTGAACCGTGGGCGCGGCGCGTCGTCGCCCGGTTTGAATTTCCCAAAGGAGCATGAAGCATGGCCACCATTCTACTGTCGGCGGCGGGCGCTGCACTAGGCTCCGGTTTTGGCGGCACAGTCCTTGGGCTGTCGGGCGCGGTGATCGGGCGGGCCGTGGGTGCCACGATTGGACGGTCGATTGACCAGCGCATTCTTGGGGCGGGGTCGGAACCAGTTGAATCGGGCCGGGTTGACCGGTTCCAGCTGACCGGTGCCAGCGACGGTGCGCCGATCCAACGGATCTGGGGTCGGATGCGGGTTGGCGGGCAGGTGATATGGGCCACCAGGTTTCAGGAAAATGCAACGCGATCTGGCGGCGGCAAAGGCACGCCGCGCCCTGCAACCACTACATTTTCCTACACAGTCAGCCTTGCCATCGCTCTTTATCAGGGAAAGGCGACGCGGGTTGGCCGCATCTGGGCTGACGGAAACGAGATCGCCGCAAGCAGTCTGGACCTGCGGTTTTATCCAGGCAGCGAAGACCAGTTACCCGATCCCAAGATCGAAGCCGTTGAGGGTGCCGACAACGCGCCGACCTATCGCGGGATTGCCTATGTGGTGATCGAAGATCTTGATCTTTCGCAATTCGGCAACCGGGTGCCG
>JBDSXE010000073.1:0-3010 GCA_039926325.1 Paracoccaceae bacterium
AGTCAGATTCGCCTCGCCGGATAGTGTGTGGGACGGCAAAGGGTGGCTTCCAATAAAGGAGTTTACGTTTATGGCTGGCAGTCAGCCTACGCCAACAGCGAATTTGCCATCTGACATGGAAGGGATAAAGCCGTTGATCGAAGAAGCCGCAGCCGCGATAGTTTCGGGCCTTGCAGAAGTGCAACGTGGTCTGGAAAGACTGCGCGTGGAAGCCGCCTATACGCTTTCATTAGTCGCCCTTGTCGTCGGATATTTTTACTTTCGATAATGAATTGTAGGGTAGGTGCCAAGCCACCACTTCCTTCGCCAAACCAAGGCTCGCCGTTATGAAAACCGTCCCCGTAATGACCACCGACGACGAAGCCGAAGCCTTTCTCGCCCAAGACCTCTCCGCGCTCGACCCCGCCCAATTCCGCCCCCTCACTTGGGAAACCGCCCCCAAGGCCGCCCGCATCAACATGCGCCTGCCCGAGCCGCTGCTGGATGCGCTCAAATCCCGCGCGAAACTGCGTGGCATCCCCTATCAGCGCCTGATCCGCGAACTGCTGGAACGCGGCATCAAATAACCCACCATTCCCCAACGGAACCACCCGCGCCCCATCTGCGTTCTCCCGTCGCAAACCAAAGGAGATCGCCATGAAAGGCATCGTCGCTTACGCACTTGGAGTTCCGGTCGTGGTCATTATCTTGCTCTACATGACGCACGTATTCTGAACCGCTCAGGCAAAGGGTGGGGCCGAAACCCCACCCTTGAACCTTTCCAGACGGTTAACACAACCGACAACACGTTGAAACTGATAGCTATTTCATATATTTCACGCGTGAAATCTTATTCGTTGATGACGTGCCAGACGCCGCCCATCGCGTCGCCCATCGCATCGCCCTTGGCCTTGTCGCCGGCAAAGAAATAGACCCGCTTGCCATCATAGGCCCACTGCTTGGTCCCGTCCGTCCGGTCCAACAGCGTCCAGCCCTCTTTCAACACAGCGTCAGCAGCCCCGACATACGGCGGCCATTTCGCGGCGCAATCGTCATAGCAAGCCGACTTGCCGTCCGCGTCCTTGTCGAACGTATACAAGGTCATCCCCTTGTCGTCCGTCACCATGCCGGCAGCCATCGCACCCATCGGGGCAAACATCGACACCGCGAACAGCGCCACGAATACTTTGGTATGTTTCATCTCAAATCTCCCAAGCAGAGCCTGGCTCCGCCACAACGGCGCAGGATCAACTGAAGTGGCCCCAGTCCCGCGCGGAATCTCGGCCAATCGGCCAAGACTGAACCCACACTACGCCCCTGAAACAACCTCGCAACCGACCAAAGTCTGAAGCCACTTCACGTCGGCGCGACCCGGCCGACACATTGATCTGTCGGCCATAGCTTGCCACACCGACGAAATTAACTTGATTTTCAATCCTGCCCACGGAATATCTGGGGCTGCGACGTTACTTCTATCGACCTGTCTTCGCCTGTTCGGGCCACAGCATTCGATCCCAAGCTGACGGGGCCGGGCCGCCGCACTTCGCGGGCGGCAACATGACAGGAGGATTTGTTATGGCCAAGGGCACCGTCAAATGGTTCAATGAGACCAAGGGTTTCGGCTTTATTGCGCCGGAAGGTGGCAAAAAGGATGTTTTCGTTCACATCACCGCACTGGAACGCGCTGGCCTGCGTTCGCTGAAAGATGGCCAACCCGTCACCTTTGACATCGAAGCGGGCCGTGATGGCCGCGAATCGGCGACCAATCTGGCGCTGGCCTGATCAGTGGATCGTATCGGGCGCGCCAATTGGTGCGCCCTTTGCAGTCATGCCGCGCGGAACAGCAGCCGGTCATGCAGGGCGTGTTCAAACCCGACCCGCAGCGAAACAGAGGTCAATGGCGCACGCAAGACCGTCGGGGCCAGTCGGTCGTTCGGAAACCGCTGTTCGCCACATTCGCGCGACACCAGAATAACGGGAACCCGTTCTACCACATTCCCCAGCATCTGCACCGCCCGGCGCGCCGCCTCCAGACCACCCACATTCGCCCCATCGCAATCGACCACGAACAGCGCATAGCCTGCCGGATCGTCGATCAGCTCTGACATCGCGGTGAACAGCTCATCCACCACTTCGATCTGACCGCCAAGGTTCGCCAACCTGCGCCGCGTCAACCCATCCTCGCCTTCCGACGACAGCAATAGAACTCGAATTCCCCACCCTACAGGTGCGGCGCCTTCACGTTCAAATGCTCTGACGATATGCATGTCATTGGCCTTCCGTGTTCTAATGGACCCTCAATATCCAACGGAGGTGTTCAAATTGAGGGGGGAAGTTGGGCATTTGTCGTCCAGATAACGGCAGCTTTGGCCATTGCGAGGCAGATTGCCTTAAGCCAAAGTCGTACTCAGCGTAGCGGGGGCAAACAAATGGACTATTCAACGATCATCGACGCGCCAACGTGGGACTTCATCCGCGCCACCGATGCGTCCTATCCACCCGACACCGCAACCCTGTCGATTGCTGCTCAGCGCGCGATTTATGACCGAATGTGCCGCATGTTCCATCGCGGCTATCCGGCTGGCGTGGCTGCCGTGGACCGCACAATCGCAGGCGTGCCGTGCCGCATCTTTGCTGGGTCCAAGCCCACAGTCATCTACCTGCACGGCGGCGGTTTTGTTGTGGGCGGTCTGGAAAGCCACGATGACATCTGCGCCGAAATCAACGCCGTCACCGGCCTTTCCGTGGTAGCCGCCGACTACCGTCTGTCGCCCGAACATCTGCATCCGGCAGCGTTTGACGATGCCTGTGCGGTCGCCGGCGAGGTGGCAAAGGCTGGCCCGATCCTGCTGGCCGGTGACAGCGCGGGTGCCAACCTTGCCGCCGCTACCGCCCATGCCCTGCGCGGTGAAATCGACATTCTGGGTCAGGTGCTGATGTACCCCGGCCTTGGCGGCGCCATGAACACTGGCAGCTACCTGACACACGCCAATGCGCCGATGCTGACGCTGGACGATGTTTTGTACTATCG
>JBDSXE010000074.1:0-3022 GCA_039926325.1 Paracoccaceae bacterium
GCGAAAGGTATAGTACCAGACCCGTTCCAGTGGCGACGCATATATCGGAAGGGCCATGATCTATCCCAGCTTCAGTTTGTCGATGCCGACGATCTTGTCGTAAAGCCAGTACAGGATCAGGATCGACACAAGCAGTATTGTGGCCAGTGCCGCCGCAAGCGACCAGTTGTTCGACTTGTTGACATGAAAGGCGATCAGGTTGGAAATCAACGTCCCGGTCGCACCGCCGACCAACGCGGGGGTGATATAATAGCCGACCGACAGGATGAACACCAATAGGGTTCCGGCGCCGATGCCCGGAACGGTCTGCGGGAAATAGACCCGGCGGAAGGCGGTCCAGCTGGTCGCCCCAAGCGACCGGGCCGCGCGCACATAGGACGGCGGGATCGGCCGCATCACCGAATACAGCGGCAAGATCATGAAGGGCAGCAGGATATGCGTCATCGCGATGATCGTGCCCAGACGATTGTTGATCATCGCCAGCCGCCCGTCTTCGCTTATCAGACCTAACGACACCAGCACGTTGTTGACCACGCCGTGCCCCTGCAACAACACGATCCAAGAGGTCGTCCGCACCAGAAGCGAGGTCCAGAACGGCAAAAGCACCAGTATCATCAATAAGTTGGACCGCCGCACCGGCAGGACCGCCAGCAGATGCGCCACCGGATAGCCCAACAGCAGGCAAAGAAAAGTGATCAGCGCGCCCATCGCAAAGGTCCGCAGATACAGGTCGACATAGACGCGCTGCTCCGGCGCGACCTGCACAATATTGCCATCCTTGTCCCGCTCGCGGTCAAGTGCGGACAGAAAGAAATCAAGCGTATAGCCGGACGACACCTGCCGCATGACGCCCCACAGCTCTGGATCGCCCCATCTGGGGTCAATCGCGATCAGGCCCTCTTTGAAGGGCGGCTCCAGCGTCTTGACCTTGCGCCCGGCAGCGGTGAACAGGCTGCGGGTGCCGGGCATCGCGAAATTCACCCGCTCGCCCGCGACCGCTACAGTCTTGGCGTCGGCGGCGGTTTTCAGATCGGCAACCAGCACGGTATAGGCCGCTTCATCGGGCTCTGTGCCGACGGGATTGGTTCTGAACCACGCATCCATGCCCGGCATATTTTCGGAAAATTCGGGGTTGTAGACCGACTGTTTCAAGACCTGCAAGATCGGGGAAACAAACGTCACCAGAATGAACACCAGCAAAGGCGCCACCAGCAGAAACGCCCGCCACTTTGCCCGGCTTTGCGCGCGGGCAAGCGCCTCTTTCAAGGGGCGGCCATCAGCGGTGGTCAGCATCTTCGGGGCAGCAACATCGGCCATCATCTGTCCTGATAGGTGTTGGGAAAGCGGGCGCAGAGCTCCTGCGCCCGCCCGTCATATCAGTTCGCAGCAAGCCATGCGTTGAAGCGGTCGTTCAGTTCTGCGTCGTGATCGACCCAGAATTCATACGACGACGCCACAGCGTTCTTCATGTTGTCCGGGTTCGTTGGCATATAAGCGGCCATTGCAGTCTTGCCGTCATTGTACATGCCAACCAAGGCAGCAGATGACTTGCGTGCCGGACCATAGGAAATCCACTTGGCCTGATCGGCCAGAGCCTGAGTGGTGGTCGCGAACTTTACGAAGTTGATCGCGTCGTCCTTGTGCGGTGCGCCCTTCGGCACGACAAACAGATCATATTCAAAGACCTGACCATCCCAGACCGATTTGAACGGCTTGCCATCAGCGATTTCGGCCGAGAACAGACGGCCGTTATAGGCGGTGGTCATTGTTACTTCACCGTCGGCCAGCAGTTGCACGGCTTGTGCGCCGGCTTCCCACCAGGCGATGTCTTTCTTGATGGTGTCCAGTTTGGCGAAAGCACGGTCTACGCCTTCCGGGGTGCCCAGAACCTTGTAGACATCTGCCGCAGCCACGCCGTCCGCCATCAGTGCCATCTCAAGGTTGGCCTTCGGACGCTTGCCCAAGCCGCGCTTGCCGGGGAACTTGGCCACGTCGAAGAAGTCCGCGATGGTGGTCGGGCCGCCATTGGGGAACTTGGTGGTGTCGTAGCCATAGTTGGTCGAGAACACGATGGTCGCCACTGCGCAATCGGTCACAGCGCCCGGCAGAAAGTCGTCTTTCGCGGCGGTGCCATCGGCACCAGCGGGCAGTGCGTCAATCCCGATCGGCTCCAGCATGCCTTCGTCGCACAGGCGCACGGCGTCGGAATATTCCACGTCAGCCACGTCGATCGTGACGTTGCCAGCTTCTTCCTGGGTCTTGACCTGCGGACCTGGGTTGTCACTGTCCAGCGAGATCACGTTGATCCCGGTCGATGCGGTGAAGGGCTTGTGATAGGCCTCCACCTGGCTTTTCGTATAGGCGCCGCCCCATGAGGCGACCGTGATATCCGCGCGTGCCGCGAAGCTCACGGCCGTCAAGGCGGTTGTCAAAATAAGTAGCTTCTTCATTAGTTTAGCTCCCGTTGTTACCTTTTGTCTTCCTTGTGCCGTCTTGCGCGGCAACCCAGTTCGTACCGAGGGTCTTAAGGGTCAAGCGCCCGCGCGTCCTGCGGGGCCCAGCCGATCTTGATCTTTTCGCCCGGCCGCAGCATCCGCTGACCGGCCGTATTGCGCGACTTTATCACGAAGTCATCCGATCCGGCCACACGAAGCCGGGTACGGAACATGTCACCCATGTAGATGAATTCCAGCACCTCAGCGTCGATGGTTTGTGCGCCGGTGGGCATGGAGTCCGGCTTGTACTCCACCCGTTCGGGCCGGATCGAAACCAGCGTTTTGGCGCCCTTGGTCGTCACATTGACGGGCGTCGCGTCGATCACTTCGCCGCTGGTCAGGCGCACTTTGCACGCGGCCCCGCCGATTTCCTCGATCGTGCCGAACAGCCGATTATTCTCGCCAATGAACTGCGCGACAAAGCTGTTGTCAGGCCGTTCATACAGATCGGACGGCGGCGCAAGCTGCTGAATCCGCCCGTCGTTGAACACCGCCACGCGGTCGCTCATCGTCAGCGCCTCACCCTG
>JBDSXE010000075.1:0-3532 GCA_039926325.1 Paracoccaceae bacterium
TTCTATTCCGGCATCATCCTTGACGCCATCGGCTTTCCGACCGCGATGTTCACGCCGATCTTCGCCATCGCGCGGACTGTGGGCTGGATCAGCCAATGGAAAGAGATGATCGCCGAACCGACCCAGAAAATCGGCCGCCCGCGTCAGCTGTATATCGGCCCGACGCAGCGCGATTATGTGAACGTGGCAAATCGCTGATTTTTAAATCGTGATGTGGGAATGTGGAATCCGGTTTTCCGCAACGATCACGCGACCACCAAGCCTCTAGGGGCGGCAGCACAGCGCCGCCCCAACTTTCACTTCGACCCATCCAGCGTTGCCAAAGCGGCATAAGTCGCTGGCCGCCGATCACGAAAAATCCCCCAGCTGCCACGCAATTCTGCAATCGCGTCCAGATCGAAACTTGCTGTGATCACCGCCTCGCCATCGCGGCTTGCCTTGACCACCAGCTGTCCGGTCTGGTCTGCAATAAAACTCGACCCGTAGAACGTCACCTCCCGCCCGCCGGGGGCCACCTCGGTGCCGATCCGGTTGGATGCGATCACCGGCATGATGTTCGCTCCGGCGTGCCCCCTCATGCAAACCTCCCAATGCGGCTGGCTGTCATAGCCGGGCGCGGGTGGTTCAGAGCCGATGGCAGTCGGATACAGCAACATCTCCGCCCCCATCAGCGCCATCGCGCGGGCACATTCCGGGAACCACTGATCCCAGCAAATCCCCAGACCAATCCGACCGACCGCCGTATCCCAAACCTTGTAACCGGTATCGCCGGGTGAGAAATAGTACTTCTCCTCATACCCCGGCCCCTGTGGAATATGGGTTTTGCGGTAGTTTCCCAGAACGCGGCCGTCCGCATCAATCATGGCGCAAGAATTGAAATGCGCCTGCCCCGCCCGTTCGAAATAGGAACAGGGCAGCACCACCCCCAACTCCCGTGCCAGACCCGCAAACCGCGCGATCAGCGGATGACCCTGCATCGGTTGCGCCAGCGCAAAATACTCCGTCCGCTGTTCGATGCAAAAATATGGTGCCCCGAACAGCTCTTGTACCAGCACCACTTGGGCACCCTTGGCCGCGGCCTGCCGCACCAGCGCCTCCGCCGTGTCAGCATTGGCGGGCAAGTCCCACGAACAGGCAAATTGCGTGGCGGCTACTGTGATCTGGCGCATGATAATCCCTATTTGGCTCAGACCATGCCTAACCCGCAGTCCAGACAATTTGCATCAAGTTTCGCTTCATCTGTTCACAAATATCCCATGGGATGACGAGCGATCAGAAATCTCTCAGAAATCGCCTAATGCGCCATTCCGCCCGCGCATCCGGCATCAAACCTGCCGCCCGAACAGTCCGAACCAGCGTTGCCGGGTTCGGCGCTCCAGCACCGATTGATGCAACCGCTCCGATATATCCCGCCCGACCCGTCGCCGGTGTCTGATCAAGAACCACTTGCCCCAAGAACTCCATGTGCCCACCATCGGCGCATTCACATCGCAGGGAAATCGCGCTTGCCACCCGATTGGCAGCTCCAGCCCGACCGTCTCGGCCCGCTCCAACATCCAGACCAGCGGAATATTCGCCAAGGGCCGCGCCTCGACCATATTGCCGATCTGGCCGCCGATGTCGCCATGCGCCCCCCGGAACCACACCTGCTCGACATTGCTTTCCCACCCCGGCGGCGTGTCCCACATTACCGGAGCAAAGGCGTTCCGCGTCTCGTTCAGCGCCAGCGCATGAAAGCCATGCCGGATGGACGACCCTAGCGTGTGGTTGTGAAAGCTGGTCTTGTCTTTCAGCAGCATCCACAGCAGCGGCACGCGGATCCCCAGCGATTTCACCGTATCGAATACCCCGACCATCTGGATCGGCGCTTCGTTATGGCAAAACCGATGCGCGAACGCTTGGGCCGACACGCTGCCCGGGTCGTTCTGGTAATGCCGATAAACCAGCGTCACCCCCCTCTCCGTCGCATGTTCCCGTTTCAGCAGCCCAACCCGGTCAATCATCCCGGCCAGCGACCTGACGCCATAAGCCCCACGCGAATAGCCGAACAAAAATATCCGGTCGCCCTCGCGGTAATGACTGGCCAGCCAGCCATAAGCCCGCCTGATGGTAGAGTTGAAACCGCGGCCCTGAATGATCGCCCACCCGTGCCGCCAGCCCTCCCACTGCAAACCGGGCTCGTAATACACATTGCGCTGCGCCGACGGCCCACCTTCGCGCAGCAGCCGCAGGATCTGCCCGACATTGGATTCGTACCCCTCCTCCAGGGTCGAGAAGGTGCCATCCAGAATGATGATGTGATCGACTACCCCGCGCTGACGACAGGTCGGCACCGCAGTCTGCTGGGTAGCAGCGAGCTTACCGCGCCACCATTGGCGAAATCGGTCAAACACTGTCAGGGCAAAAACTCCTGCGGCAATCCGCTTCAGGTTAATGCCCCAATGCGGCGGAAATCAAACTGGTTTCGAAACGCTAAACCCCCGCCCGGAAATGTCCAGACAGGGGTTCAAGGGTAACGCGATAGTGGTTAAGTTACTGCTTCGCCAAACTACAGTTTCAACGACAGCGTGGTGCAGCGCCCCAACTCGCCAAAGCCGTTGAACCGGCTGTTGGTGACGGTGGAATACGCGCCCATGCCCTGAAACACGACATAATCACCCTCGGCAATGTCGATCGGCAGCGGCACATCGCCCGGCAAACGGTCAACCGAGTCACAGGTCGGCCCGAACACGATATGTCCTTGCAACGCGCCGGTGCGGCGCTGACCTTGCGGGTTCACGACTTCGATGCGGTCGATGATGCCGATCTGGCTGAACTCGAACAGTGACCCGTAGATGCCGTCGTTCAGGAACACATGCTCGCCGTCGCGCAGTGCCTTGACCTTGGCCGCCACCGCAAACGCATCACCGCACAACCCACGACCCGGTTCGCAAACCAGCGCCGGCCGCTCGTCACCAAAGCTTTCGCCAGTCACGCGGTCGATTGTCGCGAAAATCGCCTCCAGCTGCGGCATGACGCCAAGTGCGCGATAGCTTGGGAAACCGCCGCCGACGTTCAGCCGTGCGATCCTGACGCCCGCATTGCGCGCAATCACCGCCGCCTCGCGGATATACGAACCCCAGGCGTTCGGATCGGTGCATTGCGTGCCCGGATGGAAGGTGATCGACGCGATAAAACCAGCCGCCGCGACCGTCTTCAGCAGTTCAACCGCCGCGTCTTCGGTCGCACCAAACTTGGCACCAAAGTTATACGCTGCACCCGCCACCGGCAGTTTGAAACGCACGGAAATCTCGACACCCGCCGCAGGCACCATCTCGATCAGCTTGGCCAGCTCGCTTGCCGAATCCACCGAATACGACATCACCTTGCGTTTGACCGCATGCTCAATCTCAACACGCGAACGTACCGGGTTGTTGTAATGGATGGCCGCGTCGGGCGCCAAGCGCCGGATTTGGTCAATCTCGACCGGAGAGGCGCAGTCAAAACCGTTGATGCCTGCTGCCACCAGATTCTCGACCACTTCTTCGCCGGG
>JBDSXE010000076.1:0-7444 GCA_039926325.1 Paracoccaceae bacterium
CGTCAGCGCGTGGCGCTTGCCCGCGCGCTAGCCATCGAACCTCGCATGTTGCTGCTAGACGAACCCTTTGGCGCCCTTGACGCCCGCGTTCGCAAGGAACTGCGGCAGGGCCTCCGCGAAATCCACGATACCACCGGTCTGACGACGATTTTCGTCACCCATGATCAGGACGAGGCGATGGAATTGGCCGATCTGGTCGTTGTCATGTCAATGGGCCGCATCGAACAAATCGGTCGCCCGCAAGACATCCGCACCCGCCCCGCCACCGCTTTTGTGCGTGAATTCATCACGGTCTAAGCCAGAAATAACGCTACAGGAGCCGACCATGGACCGACCTCATCCCGAACATCTGCACGCCGACTACCCGCAAACAGACCGCCCACTGCTGGACCGCACCGATGCGAAAATCCTGACCGAATTGCAGCGCGACGCCACCATTGCGATCGCCACCCTTGCCGACAGGGTCGGCCTGTCTGCCTCGCCCTGCTGGAAACGCGTGCAAAAGCTGGAAAAGTCCGGCGTCATCACTGGCCGCGTCGCGGTGGTGGATGCGGCCCGAGTCGGCCTCAGCCTTGCCGTTCTGGTCGAGATAGAGGCGCTTGATCACACCCCGGAATGGCGTGCTCGCTTTCTTTCCGCGGTCAAATCGCTGCCCGAAGTGATGGAGGTGCTGCGCCTTGGCGGTGCGTCTGATTACCTGTTGCGCGTGCAGGTCGCCAACAGCCAAAGCTACGACGCCTTCTACACCCGTCTGACTGACGCCGTGCCGCTGCGGTCTGTCGTATCAAAGTTCGTCATGGAAAAGCTGCATACGAAGGCCAACTTACCCTTGCAGGACTACTACTGACCGCGCCGCTCATCACCTCTGTCGGGCGTTCCTCGCTACCGAAACGAAGTGCACCTGACAGGGAGCGATGGGTGCGCCATTAGCCCCGCAAATCGACCGGCAACAATTCCACCGGGAAATTCTGGTACGCCACCGGGCGCAGCCAGCGGCGGATCGACATGGTGCCCACTGAAGTCGCGCCAAAGTTGGTGCTGGCAGGGTAAGGCCCGCCATGTACCTGCGCGTCCACCACTTCCACCCCGGTCGGGAACCCGTTGATCAGCACCCGCCCCGCCTTGCGCTCCAGCACCGGCATCAGCGTTTGAGCCACGCCATAATCCTCCGGGTCCAGATGCAGCGTCGTCGTCAGTTGGCCCGCCATAGCGGACGCAACCTGCTGCATTTCGGCCAAGTCCTTGACCAGAACGATCAACCCCAGTGGCCCGAACACCTCTTCGGCCAGCGCGTGGTTCCCCAGAAAATCTGCCCCCGACACTTCAAACAGATACGGCGTCGCCTGCCGCATGTCGCAAACCGAGGTCAGCACTTCCTGCACACCAGTTCCCGCCGCGATCCGGTCACGTCCCTGCCGATACGCCAAAGCGATCCCGTCGGTCAGCATGGTCTGAGCGCCAACCTGCGCCACAGCCGCTTTGGCTGCGGCGATGAATGCCTGCGCCTCTGGCCCGTCCACCATCACCGCAATCCCGGGATTGGTACAGAACTGCCCCGCACCCATCGTCAGCGATCCAGACCAGCCTGCTGCAATCGCCGCACCACGCCTCGCCACTGCATGTGGCAGCAGGAACATCGGGTTGACCGAACCCAGCTCGCCAAAGAATGGAATAGGCTCTGGCCGCCGCGCGCACAAATCAAACAGAGCCCGACCGCCCACCAGTGACCCGGTGAACCCGACCGCACGGATCAGCGGATGCTGCACCAGCGCCTCGCCCACATCGCGCCGCCCGCCTTGCACCAGTGAAAATACGCCCGGATGCAGCCCCAGCGCCTTGATCGCCGCATCGATGGCCTGCGCCACAATCTCGCCGGTGCCCGGATGCGCCGAATGCCCCTTCACGACCACCGGACAGCCCGCCGCCAAAGCCGACGCGGTGTCGCCACCCGCCGTAGAGAATGCCAAAGGAAAGTTCGACGCCCCGAACACCGCAACCGGCCCGATCGGTCGCTGCATCATCCGCAACTCTGGCCGCGCCGCAGGCTTGCGGTCCGGCTGCGCGGCATCGGTGCGCTTGTCCAGATAGTCGCCCTTGCGGATATGGCTTGCGAACAGCCGCAATTGCCCCGTGGTGCGCCCCCGCTCCCCCTCCAGTCGTCCCGCAGGCAGCCCGGTCTCCGATATGCCAATGGCGGTGATCTCTGCCCCGCGCGCCTCGATCTCGTCGGCAATCTTCTCAAGGAAAACTGCGCGCTCCTCGCGGCTCAGCGCCGAGTAGCTGGGGAATGCCGCCTCGGCGCCCTGCACGGCAGCATCGACGTGCGCGGGTGTTCCGACAGCAAACGCCAGCGCCTCACCGGCGGCGGGCGAGGATATGAACGTCGTATCGCCAGCAACCCATTGGCCTGCGATCAGGTGTTTTCCGCTTAGCATGTCAGTCTCCTTGGCCAAGGAAGGGCAGGGGGTTTCACACCCCACGCACCCCCCGTGGGATATTTATGAGCAAATGAATGTCAAAGATGGAAAGGCTCCACAACAACGCGACGGCCCAGTGCGTAAGCATCTGCCACATGCACCGCCGGGGCAAGATCGACATCGCTGCGCCCAGTGGCTACCAGCTTTGTCATGGCTGCATAGAGTGCGGGATATTCCCCCATGATGGAGTTCTCGCCAGCCATTTCAATGCCGTCAACCTCCAGCCGATTGCCACCCATCCGCAGCGCCAGCTTGCCGCCGTCGGTGTCAATGTCGATGTCCCAAGTTTGCGGGCCAGTCTGCCGCCAATCGAAATCCGCCGTAACATTGCCGCTGAATGTCAGATCGGCCGCAATCGGCGTCTGGCAGTTTTCCGGATAGGTCAGCGTGGCCCCGGTCAGATGGACAGGTGCAGGCAGGATTTCAGTCAGGATTGACAGCGCGTTGATGCCGGGATCGAACACCCCCATGCCACCCGGCTGAAACACCCAGTCCTGCCCGGGATGCCAGCGCCGCACATCCTCGCGCCAGGTGATATGCGCCTTGAGGATGCGTTTGTTGGCCAGCCACGCCTTCGCCGGGGCCACAGCATAGGCCATCCGGCTGTGCCACGTGGCGAACAGGCTTAGACCTTTTTGGGCGGCCAAAGCCGTCAGCGCATGAACCTCTGACAGCGTGGCACCCGGCGGTTTTTCCAGCATCACATGCCGGCCGGCCAGCAACGCCGCATCTGCATAGGCAAAGCGTGGCACCGGCGGCATGCATAGCGACACCGCCGGCACATCGGGACGCGCCGCGAGGAACGCCGCAAAGTCGGTGAAGGCTTCGACGCCCTCGACGGAACCGTTGCGGCTGATCGTCGCCGCCAGCTCCCAATCCGGCGAGGCCGCAATCGCCGGGACATGCTGATCAATTGCGATCTTGCCGATACCGACCAGTGCGATCTTCATCAATGCGATTCCTTGCCCACCGCATCCCCACGATGCCCCAGCAGGAAGTCGAGGTCGGCCCCGGTATCCGCCCCCATCACATGAGCATGGTGGATGAACGCATAGCCAGACTCGGGCACCACAACGTGCGACTGCCATGCCGCCAGCCGCTTGGCCAGTTCCGCATCCGAAATGTCCAGATGCAGACGCCGGTTCGGTACATCCAGTTCGATGAAATCACCATTCTGCACGACAGCCAGCGGCCCACCGGCAGCCGCCTCGGGTGAGGTGTGCAGCACAACCGTGCCGTAAGCCGTCCCCGACATCCGCGCATCGGAAATCCGCACCATGTCAGTGATGCCCTTGCGAAGCACCTTGGGCGGCAGACCCATGTTGCCGACCTCTGCCATGCCGGGATAGCCTTTGGGACCGCAGTTCTTCAGGACCATGATGCAGGTCTCGTCGATGTCCAGCGCCTCGTCGTTGATCTTGGCTTTGTAGTCGTCGATATCTTCGAACACCACGGCGCGGCCCCGGTGCGTCATCAGGGCAGGGGTCGCAGCGGATGGCTTCAGCACAGCACCCTTGGGCGCAAGATTGCCCTTCACCACGACCACGCCACCCGATTGCGTCAGCGCTTTGTCGGCGGGCAGGATCACGTCCTCGTTGTGGTTGACGACGTCCTTGACCTGCTCCCATGCCGTCTGGCCCGACACGGTCAGCGCGTCTTTGTGCAGCAAACCAGCCTCGCCCAACCGCTTGATCACGACCGGCAGACCACCGGCGTAGAAGAATTCCTCCATCAGGTATTTCCCCGATGGCATCAGGTTCACGATCGTCGGCACGTCACGCCCGCAACGATCCCAATCCTCCAGCGTCAGATCAATCCCAACGCGCCCGGCAATCGCCAGCAGGTGGATCACGGCGTTGGTCGAACCACCAATCGCCGCATTGGTGCGGATCGCGTTTTCGAATGCATCTTTCACCAAAATATCCGACGGCTTCAGGTCATCCTTGACCATCTGCACAATCCGCCGCCCGGTCAGTTGCGCCATGACGCGCCGCCGCGAGTCCACTGCCGGAATCGCCGCATTGCCAGACAGCGCCATCCCCAGCGCCTCTGCCATCGACGCCATCGTGCTGGCCGTGCCCATCGTGTTGCACGACCCCGGCGAACGGCTCATCGACGCCTCGGCATCGACAAACTCCGCCGCCGTCATCGTGCCAGCCTTTACAGCCTCCGAGAATTTCCAAAGATGCGTACCCGACCCGACCCGTTCGTTCTTGTAATAGCCGTTCAGCATCGGCCCGCCAGTCACGATGATCGACGGGATATCCGTTGATGCAGCCGCCATCAGCAGCAACGGCGTTGTCTTGTCACAACCGACCAGCAGCACGCAGCCATCCATCGGTTGCCCGCGCATCTGCTCTTCCACCGCCATCGCGGCCAGGTTGCGGAACATCATCGCGGTCGGGCGGAATGCCGACTCGCTGGTCGAAAAAACCGGAACCTCAACCGGGAAACCACCCGCCTCATAAATCCCGTTGCGAACCCGTTGGGCCAGATCGTTCAGATGCGCGTTGCACGGCGTCAGTTCCGACCAGGTGTTCAGAATCCCAATAACGGGCCGGCCATCGAACAAATCCGGCGGAAAGCCCTGATTCTTCATCCAGCCGCGGTGATAAATGTTATCCTTGGACGTCCCGCCGAACCACTCTTGCGAGCGGAGTTTGCGGGGCCAGGCGGCTGGTTTGAAGGTCATGACGTCCTCACAGGGCTTTGACGGTCACAGCGCCAGCAACTGCCGGGGCTTGGGCCAAGGGGTTTTTCAGTGGCAGGCCAAACGCGGCGGCCTCAATCTCGAACACGTCGCCAACCTGCGGCTTGATGCCATCGGCAAAGGACAGGGTGGCAGTGCCGAACATATGCACATGCAAATCGCCGGGCTGGCGGAACAGGTTGTATTTGAAGTGGTGATGTTCCAGATTGGCGAACGTATGCGACATGTTCGCCTCGCCCGACAGGAACGGCTTGTCGAAAATCACCTGATCGCCGCGCCGGATGCGGCTGGTCCCGCGCACGTCTTGGGGCAATTCACCGACCAGAATTTCCGGCCCAAATGACGCCACACGCAGTTTGGAGTGGGCGAGGAACAGATAGTTGACCCGCTCTGTCACATGGTCGGAAAACTCGTTCGCCAGCGCCCAACCCACCCGAAACGGCGTGCCATCCGGCGCAATCAGGTAAATCCCCGCCAGTTCCGGCTCTTCACCACCATCCAGCGCAAAGCCGGGGCTGGTCAGCGGTGATCCGGGCGCCACGGCGGTCGTGCCGTTGCCCTTGTAGAACCACTCCGGCTGCACCCCAACCTCGCCCTTGGCAGGACGTCCACCTTCCAGCCCCATGCGGAACATCGCCATGCTGTCGGTCACGGCGACCTTTTCGTCCAGCTTGGCATGCATCGCGTCCCGCGTCGCAGCCGAACCCAGATGCGTCAGCCCGGTCCCGGTCAGATGCAGGTGCGCCGGATCGGGATGGCTGATCGGCAGCGCCAGCCGTCCTGCAGCCGCCAAGGCCACCAGATCGACCGCCTCGCCCAAGCCATGCGCGGCCACAGCCGCCGCCAGCCCGTGCCCGGCAATCGCCTCTTGCGCCAGCGAATAGGTGCTGGCCGCACCGCGCACGATGCAGGCGCGGTCGCCTTCGCGGGCGACAACCGCGATCTTGCCCGCACCGTCCGTGATCTGTGAAAGATGCATGTTCCGTCCTCAGCGTGATTTGTTGTAAACGTCAAAGATCACGGCCATCAGCAGAACCAGTCCCTTGATCACCTGCTGATAGTCGATGCCGATGCCCATGATCGACATGCCGTTGTTCATGACGCCCAGGATCAGCGCACCGACGACCGCGCCCAAAATTTTGCCGACACCGCCGGACATTGACGCACCGCCGATGAACACGGCTGCAATCACGTCCAGCTCGAACCCGGTGCCAGCACCCGGCGTTGACGAATTCAGCCGCGCCGCCACGATCATCCCCGCCAGCGCCGCCAGAACCCCCATGTTGCAGAAGGTCAAAAACACCAGCCAGTTGGTCTTGATACCCGACAGTTTGGCGGCTTTTTCATTGCCGCCAAGCGCGTAAATCCGCCGCCCGGTCGTCATGTTCTCGGTGAAGAACGCAAAGGCAGCCGTCAAAACGGCCAGGATGATCAGCACGTTCGGCAGACCCCGGAAACTCGCCAGCTTGTAACCGACAAAGATCACGGCAGCCGCGACGATAAGGTTGCGCGCCCAGAATACGCCCAACGGTTCTTGTGCGATGCCAAACTCTGCACCCCGCGCCCGTGCGCGCCAGCCAAGCCAGACCATCAATGCCGCCGACATGGCGACCAGCACGATGGCGGTGATGTTGGGTTGATTGACGCCAAACGCATCAGGGATGAACCCGGTCGAAAGCGACTGGAACGACTTGGGGAAGGGGCCGATGTTCTGGCCGTTCAAAATCCACCGCGTCGTGCCGCGAAACACCAGCATCCCCGCCAACGTGACGATGAACGACGGCACCTTCCAGAATGCGACCCAGTAGCCCTGCGCCGCGCCGAACAGCAGCCCCGTCAGCAGCACGGTCGGCACCACGGCAATCGCGGGCCAGCCCAGTTTCACCGTCAGCGTCGCTGCAATCGACCCGGTTAGGCCAACAACCGACCCGATTGACAAGTCGATATGCCCCGCCACGATCACGAGCAGCATCCCCAGCGCCATGATGATGACGTAAGAGTTCTGCAAGAACAGGTTGGTGATGTTTTGCGCCGACAGAAAATCGACGCCGTCCGCGACCCGCACGACAATCGTAAAGAACGCGACGATGGCAACCAGTGCCATCAGCATCCCGTTTTCGCGCAGATGCCCGCCCAGATGCGCGCTCATGCTCTTGCCCGCAGCCGGGGTTCCGCTGGTTTCTGCCGTCATGCCACCAATCCTTCAGTCCTGGTTTCGCTGCCCTTGAGGATCAGGGCCATGATCTTTTCCTGGCTG
>JBDSXE010000077.1:0-5361 GCA_039926325.1 Paracoccaceae bacterium
TGCGTCTCACCGTCTGCCCAAGTATAGACCAACATCTCGCCATCATGGATCACCGAGGCATCAAGTGCGTGCGTCACAACCGCAGCATCAGGCCCGACCTTGACCGAATGCGTGGCAAGGTCGCGCACTGCGCCGTCCATTGTCACCGCTTTCGCCGCAACGGTCAGTTTCACCGCGCTACCTGTATCATTCACTGCCCGCAGTTCGAAGCCGGCCGTGACGGGAACGCAGGACACGAACACCGGCGCATTGAACGCTTTTGCCATGTGATGCAGCAACTTCCACCCGCCGCCATGATCCAGCGACGACCACGAACACACCGGCCAAGTGTCGTTCAACTGCCAGATCAGCGTGCCCATACAGTGCGGTTTCAGACTGCGCCAATGTGTGACAGCTGTCTTGATCGCCAGCCCCTGCTGAACCTGCGACAAATAGACGAAATTGGCGAAATCCACCGGAAAGCGGAAATAGCGGAACATTGTTTCGGCAATCCGCGCATTGCCACCGGCGTTCTTCTGGTGGCTCTCCATCACCGGGGCGGCGATGTTGAAATCCTTGGGGTCAGCAAACTTGCGGATCACATCCATCGACGGATAGCTTTGAAAGCCGAACTCCGAACAGAACCGGGGGCTTACGTCGCGGTAGTGATCAAAATCGCGGCCCTCGTGCCACACGCTCCAAAAGTGCATGTCGCCCTTTGAATCATCATGCCACGCATCGCCAAAGTCCATCGGCCCTGGACTTGGCGAAGACGGCCACCACACCACCCCCGGCACCGCTGCCTTCAACGCTTGTTCAATCGTGCGGTTCAGACGGTCATAACCCACCAGATACAGATCGCGATTGGCCCGCGTCTCCGGGAACCACGTCAGCGCGCCGATCAATTCGTTGTCGCCGCACCAAAGGGCGATGCAGGCGTGATGATGCAGGCGCTGCGCGTTCTCGCGCACCTCAATCGCCACGTCCGCAAGAAACGCTTCATCTGCCGGATAGATGTGGCAAGAGAACATGAAGTCCTGCCAGACCATCAGCCCCAACTCGTCGCACAGGTCATAGAACCAGTCCGCCTCGTACCTCCCGCCGCCCCAAACCCGGATCATGTTCATGTTGGCGTCCACCGCTGATTGCAGCAGCCCCCGCGTGTCCGCCTCGTTGATCCGTCCAGCCAGCGCGTCTTGCGGAATCCAGTTGGCACCCTTGCAGAAAATGTCCCGACCGTTGAGGCGAACCTTGAACCCCAGCCCCGCCGCATCCTTTTCGGTGATCAACTCTGCCGAGCGCAAACCGATCCTGCGATGGGCCACGCAATCGCCAAATGTCACCGTCAGGTCGTGCAAAGCCTGCGCGCCCTGCCCCGCAGGCCACCACAGATCGGGATTGTCGATCACCAGATCGGCCCGCGCCAGCCCGCCCGACACTTTGGCAGCCACCGAAACCCCAGATAGCGCGAAGGTCACCTGCCCCTCGCCCACCACCGTCGCCTCGACCAAAACTACGGCCCGGCCAGACGAATGCGTCTGCGAAATCAGCAGCGATGCTATCCGTGGCCCGAGCGGTTCCAGATACAGATCGCCATACAGCCCGAACGTCGCCAGCGCGATGTTCCAGTCCCAGCCGAAATCACAACTGGGCTTCCTCAGCATATTCCCGTTGTGGATCGGGGTGTTGTTGGCGCTGAATGGCACGAAATACCGTTGCGCCGCCTGCCGTTTCGCCGCCTCGACCGCAGGCGAGCGGAAGGTGATCGCAATCTCGTTCGCCCCGACACGCAACGCACCCGACACATCGACGCGATATGACCGGAACATGTTATCTGATGCCAACACCTGCACCCCGTTCACCGCAATCTCGGCCACGGTATCCAGCATCGACACGACCAGCACCTGATCCGTCCGGTCCACCACAAACGACCGCCAAACCACCCAATCGCGTTGGCAGATCCACCGCAGCCCATATTCGTTGCGCCCAAAATATGGGTCCGGTATCGCACCCGCGCGATGCAACGCGTCAATCCCGTCGCCCGGCAGGGTCATCGGATGGGTCTGCGCGCCGCCCACCTCGGACAGCTGCCATTCACCGGCAAGGTCAATCATGGCTTAAATCCGCAACTCGCTGCTTTCATCAAAGATCGACGCTTTGGATATATCGACCCTCAGATGTACCTTCGCTCCGATCGGCGGGCGCTTTTCGACCGGCACCCGCACCGACATCTGCTTGCCCCCGGCTAGCAGCCACACCAGCGAGTCCGCGCCCATCGGCTCGTCAATCTCGACCACAGCCGGAATGGTATGGCCCGGTTCGGCATGGTCCTGAATGACCAAATGCTCTGGCCGCAACCCAAGGATCGCCTTGGCTCGCTCCATGATCGCACCACCTTCGTAGCCGGCCAAATCCAGCCGCAAGTCGCCAAAGTTGAACGCTCTCCCGCCATCAACCGTCGCCCCCTTTAGGAAATTCATCGCCGGGCTGCCGATAAACCCCGCCACGAACAGGTTCGACGGGCGGTTGTAGATCGTTTGCGGCGCATCCAGCTGCTGAATTATCCCACCGCGCATGACGGCAATCCGGTCGGCCAGCGTCAGCGCCTCGATCTGGTCATGCGTCACATAGACCATGGTGTTGTTCAACCGCGAGTGCAGCCGCTTGATTTCGACCCTGAGCTCAGACCGTAACTTGGCGTCCAAATTCGACAAAGGCTCGTCAAACAGGAACACATCGACATCGCGCACCAGCGCCCGGCCAATCGCCACCCGCTGGCGCTGCCCGCCCGACAGAGCCGCCGGTTTGCGGTCCAGCAAAGCCTCCATCTGCAAGATCTCCGCCGCCCGCGCGATGCGCTTGTCGATCTCGACCTGCGGCATCTTGGCGTTTTTCAGCCCAAAGGACAGGTTCCCCCGCACCGTCATCTGCGGATAAAGCGCATAGGACTGGAACACCATGCCAATGCCGCGCTCGGAAGGCTCGGCCCAGGTCACGTTCTTGCCCTTGATAAAGATCTGCCCGTCGGTGATGTCCAACAGCCCCGCGAGGCAATTCAGCAAGGTCGACTTGCCGCAGCCCGAAGGCCCCAGCAAAACGATGAACTCGCCCTCGGCGACATCAAGGTTCATCTTTTTCAGCACCGACACCGCGCCGAAATTCAGCGTCAGGTCTTTGACTTCGATAGAGTTGGTCACGTTGGTATTGGTCATGGGTCAGCCTTTCACGGCGCCAGCAGCAATGCCGCGAACAAAGAGTTTTCCAGAGACGAAGTAGATGAACAACGGCACAAGGCCGGTCAGCAAAGTCGCCGCCATGTTGACGTTGTATTCCTTCACCCCCTGCACCGAGTTGACGATATTGTTCAGCTGCACGGTCATCGGGTAGGTGTCAGGCTTGGTGTAGATCACCCCGAACAGGAAATCGTTCCAGATCCCAGTGACTTGCAGGATGATCGCCACCACAAAGATCGGCAGAGACATCGGCAGCATGATCTTGAAGTAGATCGCCCAGAAGCCCGCACCATCGACCCTTGCGGCGCGGAACAATTCCTCCGGCACGCTGGCGAAATAGTTGCGGAACAAGAGCGTCAGGATCGGCATGCCAAAGATCGAATGCACGATGATCAGGCCCCAGATCGTGCCATAAAGCCCGATCTCGCGCAGGATGATCACGATGGGATAGATCATCACCTGATAGGGGATGAAGGCACCAAAGATCAGCACGGTAAAGAAGGCGTTGGCGCCCTTGAACTTCCAGTTGGCCAGCGCATAGCCATTCACCGAGGCGATGGCGATCGACAAGAGCACCGAAGGTACGGTGATGCGCACCGAATTCCAGAAGCCACGCGACAGCCCGTCACAGTTCAGTCCCGTGCAGGCCTCGGACCAAGCCTTGACCCAAGGCGCAAAGGTGATGTGTTGCGGCAGCGAAAACACATTGCCCAGCCGGATCTCGGGCATATCCTTCAGCGAGGTTACGATCATCACGTAAAGCGGCAGCAGGTAGTAAAGCGACATAAACCCAAGGATGCCGTAAACCACGATATTACGCTTGCTCAGGATCGGCTGCGGTTTCTTCCCACGCGGGCCCGTGGTGCTCATTGGCTCAACCATTGCGCTTGCCTCCGAATTCGAAATAGGCCCAAGGCACCACAAAGATCGCCACCGTCACCAGCATCATCGTCGAGGCAGCGAAGCCCTGCCCCAGATTCTGCGCCTTGAACATGAACTCATAGACGTATTTGGCAGGCACTTCCGAAGCATTGCCAGGGCCACCCCCGGTCTGCGCCACCACTAGATCGTAAAGCCGCACAATGCCGCTGGCCACGATCACCAAAGTGGTGATGAACACCGGCCGCATCATCGGGATGACGATAAAGGCATAGGTCTTCCACATCGGAATGCCATCGACCCGCGCGGCCTTCCAGATATCCTCATCAATGCCGCGCAAGCCCGCCAGCATCAGACACATGATCAGCCCGGTGCCCTGCCAGAGCCCTGCAAACAGAATGCCATAGATGACGATGGCCGAGTTATACAAAGGATCAAAGGTGAAACTCGTCCAGCCAAGGCTGCGCACCACATGCTGTACGCCGAAATCCGGGTTCAGGATCCATTGCCAGACCAGCCCCGTCACGATGAACGACAGCGCAAAGGGGTAAAGGAAAATCGTCCGGAAGGTATTCTCAAAGCGGATCTTCTGATCCAGCAAGGCCGCCAACAGAAAGCCGATGGTAAAACTCAGGATCAGCGACAAAAACCCGTAGATCGCCAGATTTTCAATCGAGACGATCCAGCGCTGCGACGACCAGAGCCGCTCGTATTGATCCAGCCCGACAAAGTGCAACCTCGGCAAGAGCTTGGAATCGGTAAAGGAATACAGCACCGTCCACAGCGTGCCGCCAACGAAAACCACCACCGCTGTCAGCACCATCGGGATCGAAGCAATCTTGGCGTTGAGATTTTTGAACAATCGGTTGGGCCTACGCGCCTGCTCCATGCTCTGTCCTTTGTGTGTAAGGCACCAGCCCGGTAAAACCGGGCCGGTGTTTTGCAACCTGTCGGAAAGTGTCAGTCAGCCTTGCTGATGACCTCGGCGAAGTCCGCCTGCAGCTTCTCGGGCGTGATCGACTCGTCTGCAAAGAACTGCGTCACCAGATCGTTCAGCTGCGTCGTGGTGTCCGGGCTGATCAACTCGTCGGTGCTCTGGATGATGTTGCCCGCTTTCAGGATCTCGAGACCCTTCTTCATACAGTCATTTGCCGTCGACAGATCAATATCGCCGCGCACCGGCATCGAACCCTTTTTCAGGTTGAAGGCCACCTGCGTCGCGGGCGCCAGCATGGTCGAGGCCAGAACTTCCTGCGCAGCCGACTTCTCC
>JBDSXE010000078.1:0-7100 GCA_039926325.1 Paracoccaceae bacterium
TCTCGGAGAAAATCGGGTTCCACGTTTGCTTTTCGCGCTCTAGCTCAGGATCACATAGTCTTTGAGCGTGGGTTCCACCACGCGCCAGGTGCCCACAAAGCCGGGGCGGATCACAAAGCTGTCCCCGGCCCGCAGTGTGGTTTCCACCCCGTCCGCATTCGTCAGGATCGAGACGCCTTCCAGAATATGAAGGTATTCCCATTCCGCGTAGCTGATCCGCCATTCACCCACCGTCGCATGCCATAGCCCGGCATAAAGGTTACCGCGTTCTTCAACGTTCCAAGTGGTGTGGACGGGATCGCCCGACACTACCTTGTCAGGATCGGGGCGGCTGATATCCGGCGTGATGCCGTCGCGGGACAGGCGGGCGAGATGGGTCATGAATCCTCCGGGTTTTGCCCACTGCGTCAGAGCGTTGCACGCTGGTCAAGGGGGCAAGGCGCTGTCACGGCCTGCAAGATTCTGGACCTTCCTACTTGGCTGTGCCCATATACTCGGCATGTTGCCCTATGCGGAGCCTGATAGATGAGCGCCACCTCGCCCCTGCGCCCCGTGTTGCCCCCCGATATTCGCGTCCGCAAAGGTCAGGCACCGCTGGTGGCACTGACCGCCTACACAACGCCGATGGCGCGGCTGGTGGACCTGCATTGCGACATCGCGCTGGTGGGCGATTCGGTGGGGATGGTGCTGCATGGCTTACCCTCTACCCTTGGCGTGACGATGGAGATGATGATTTTGCATGGCCGGGCGGTGGTGCGCGGGTTAACCAAGGCGATGGCCGTGGTCGACATGCCGTTCGGATCGTATGAGGAAAGCCCGCAGCAAGCCTATCGCAACGCGGCACGGCTGATGGTTGAGACGGGTGCGCCCGCGGTCAAGCTGGAAGGCGGGGCGCATATGGCGGAAACGATCGGGTTTCTGACGCGGCGCGGCATACCGGTGATGGCGCATATCGGGCTGACCCCGCAGGCTGTGAATACGTTGGGCGGCTACAGGGTGGTGGGCCGCGATGGCGATGCGGAGGGTGTGATGCAAGATGCCGGCGCGGTCGAAGCGGCAGGCGCGTTTGCGGTGGTGATGGAAAAGGTGCCGGTCGGGTTGGCGGCGCGGATCACGCAAACCCTGACAATCCCGACCATCGGGATCGGCGCAGGCGGACAGTGTGACGGGCAGGTTCTGGTGGTCGATGACATACTGGGCATGTTCACCGATTTCCGCCCCAAATTCGTGAAACGCTACGGCGAATTGGGTACGGCGGCGTCAGAGGCAATCGCGGCCTACGCAGCAGATGTCAGGTCGCGGAAATTTCCGGGGCCGGAGCATGGCTTTGCCGATGAGGCGCCGAAGGGTTCCAAACCGTGACGCTGATCCTGCGGACGATGGCGGACCTGCGCCCCGTGGTGCGCGGCTGGAAAGCGGCTGGCGCAATCGTCGGCGTTGTACCGACGATGGGGGCGCTCCACGACGGGCATCTGTCGCTGGCGCGGATGGCAAAGGCCGAGTGCGATCGGGTGATCGTGACGATTTTCGTCAATCCCAAGCAGTTCAACAACCCGGATGATCTGAAGAAATATCCGCGCACCGAGGAGACTGACGCGGCCATGCTGGCGACGGTGGGGGTGGATGTCATCTTTGCGCCCTCGGCGGGCGAGGTTTATCCACCGGATTTCGCCACGACAGTCGTGATGGCGGGCGTGGCGGAACCGTTGGAGGGTGCGCTGCGTCCCGGCCACTTCGATGGTGTGGCGACGGTGGTGACGAAGCTGTTCGGCATGACCCTCGCGGACCGCGCCTATTTCGGGCAAAAAGACTGGCAACAGTTGCGCGTGGTCAATCGTCTGGTGCGCGATTTGGACCTGCCAGTGTGGATCGTCGGGTGCGAAACAGTGCGAGAGACGGACGGTCTGGCGATGTCGTCGCGCAATGCGCGGCTGACGCCGGATGCCCGCCGCGTGGCCCCGGCGCTGTATGCCGCCATGGCCCATGCTGGTGCAGCGATCCGGGGGGGCATCGATCCGGTGGGGAGCCTTGCCAGGTGTCGCGCAGAGGTGCTGGATGCTGGATTCGACAGCGTAGAATACATCGAGCTGCGCGATGCCGCCTCGCTTGACGCGGCCATCGACCTGGGCCGCCCGCTGCGCCTGTTGGCCGCGGCTTGGCTTGGCGGGGTGCGGTTGATCGACAATATCGCGGTGTGACCCGTTGAAACTGATCGGCCAGGCGATGGAGCCAAGTGAAAGAAGTCTTGGCGTAGTTCGGTGAATTCGTCAAAGATAGCGTTCGGGCGGGGATGTAATTTCGATTTACATACCTAAGTGATGCTCGCTGTTTCAACGGAGGGTTTGATGGCCGATTTCGACGCACAGATCAAAACTAGTCAGGACCAGGTTGCCACCGCGCAGGCCAAGATTTCCGCCATCACACAGCGGATCGAAGTGGCGCGTTCCAAGTTGGGCAGCGATGACAGTTTCAATGTGGAAACCGCCACGCTGGAAGATGTGCGGCAGCACACCGACCTGATGAACGCCAACATTGCCGAACTGATCATGGGGCTGGATGACGTAACCTCTGGATTTTCTAAAGAATTCAGCGATATGCGGTCCAAGACCGGTATGGAGAGTTTCATCGGCATATTCTCGTCCGCCAAAGCGGATTCCATGCGGCAGGAACGGATGCGTCACGCGTCAATCGACGACAAGTTGCAGGATCTGATTTCCAAATCCGACGTGATTGTGCGGCTGCTGCAGGGCCAGCTGGAAATGCTGACGACGCAGCGCACGCGGGTTGAGGCCAATCTGGGAGAGACACTGACCGACCGAGAGGCCACGGTTGCGGCGCTGGAATCGGTGCGGGCAGCGATTGCCGGGATGGACCCCAACATCATCGAGTTGGAAAACAAGATCTCGGTCGAACAGGACGCTGGCGCGCGGACCAAGCTGGAAACCGATCTGGCGGCGCTGAACACGCGCTACAACGCGCTGGTGCAGGACGAACAGGTGCAGCTGGCGAAATCGCAGACGCTGGAGCGGTATATCGAAAAGGGCAAAACCTGGGTGGATTCGTTGCAAAATCAGGCTGCGACCCAGATGGTGCTGATCAACAAATTGCAGACGGATACGCGGCAGCGGGTGGTGCTGTATGACGCGTTGAGCGCGTCGCTCAAGACCGCGCAGCAGCAGGAAGTCGCGCACAAGATCAACGAGATCGGGGTGCAGACGGACCAAGAGGCGCAGGTTGCGATGGCCGCGATTGGGGCCGCGACCAACGACAAGATGGCCGAGATGCTGGAGGCGCATGAGGGGCATATGGTGTTCGCGCGTCAGGTGCTGGAGCAGAAGGCCAAGGCGGATGAACGCTTTGCGCGACGGTTCGCGGCGATCGTCGAGAAGCATGACAAGAATGCCTATGGCGATGGCAACTGAGCCGCCGCGATGCCCGAAACGCCCCTGGTCGATGACCATCAGGAACTGAACGACACCCTTGTCGTGCGGCGCTATTTTGCCAAGTTTGTACGGATCACCGGGCTGATGGCGCGGGTCACGTCGGAGGTCGAAAACGACGGGCGGCTGACGCGGACCGAGGCGCGGATTGTCGGCAAGTACCTGACGCGGCTGGCGGCGACGTTCGCGGCTTTGGCCGACAAGTGCCTGATGACGGGGCGGTCTGCGGCCGCGCCGAAGCTGACGTTTGACCGGCATGAAAGCGGCTTTCCCATCGCGCAGGAGCTGATGGTGATGGCCGTCGACGCGCAGCAGGCGGGCAAGCATTTGTCGGGGATGGCGTCGGCGACCGAGTTGAAGGATCGCATGGTGCGGCAGATCTTGCAGGAATTGGCTGTGCCGACCGACCTGCAATTCGCGCTGTCGCAGCGGCTATATTACGAGGCGCTGTTGCAGGGCGGGTTGTTTTTGGCTCGCAACGACCCCGACGCGCAATGGATCGAGGACAAGGGCGGCCGGCGGCATTTTCTGGTGCATTGGGCGGTTTATGACACGCAGGTCAACCTGCCGGTGATCTACCTTTTGGACCTTGAGGATGGCGGCAAGAAGCCCTTGCCGAACGACGATTATCGCTGGCCGCAAGCGCGGGCGCATCTGATGGCGCAGTCGCTGGACGGGTTGAAGTTGCTGACGATTGCCACTGGATTCGACAAGGAATTCCCCGATCTGCACCCCAAACGGCTGCGGCGGATTCATTTGGGACCGATGTATTCCCATGATTTCACGCTGCAATCCGGGCCGATCTCGGACGTTCTTGCCAATGCCAACGCGCCGGATGGCGACGACTGGGCGCTGGTCTGGACGGTGGAGGATCTGGTTTCGGAACGTGAGGTACAGGTCAAGGAAGGCTGGTTCTCAACCGTGGACCGGCAGGTGTTCGCGCTGGATCCGTTTGCTGGCCGGGGCGCGGACACCGGGGCCACCCGGACCGAGCGGATGGTGATCCTGCCTGAGCGGCCCTATCAGGCGCTAGCAGAGTTGAATCCGCCGGGGTTTCGTTCTGTGCGGAAGTTTGTGGTGGGGGATGGCGACCGGATCATTCCGGCGTGAGGGGGGCAGATGACCGGCACGCGTGACACGATGGAACTGCGGGAAGAGTCGATCCGGGCGCAGTACGATGCGGCGCTGGGGCTGCTGACCGGGTTTGACCATGCGCCACGGCTGGGTAAGGCGGTGGAGACGGCTGGGGTGGAACGCTCGCCGGGGATCGGGACGCGGCCGATGTTTCGGTCGACTACGCCGGGGATGGTGACGCGGCCGACGGCGCGGGCCGGGGGCGTGCGGCTGGTGGAGCGGGTGCAGGGTTTGGGCGATGGGCTGACCTCACCCTTGCAGGCGTCGGTGCTGGGGGCGTTGCGGCGGGGTTTGGCGATTGCGCTGGCGATGGCGGAAGGCTTTGCGGCGCAATCGGGGCTGGCGGAGTTGAAGAAGGCCAATCTGGAGGCGCGGCTGCCGGATGCGCGTAGGGCCGAGTTCACCGAACTGCTGGCGGCAGAGGCGTTGATTGCGCTGCATGTCTTTGCCAATGCGACGGCGTTTTTGCTGGCTCCGCATCTGGGGTCTTTGACGGTCGAGATTGGCGAGGTTGAGGAGGTGCTGACGGACAACGCTCCGCTGGCTTTGCAGGGTGCGTTGTGGGAACTGGATCAGGATATTGGGGTCGCAGCGACGGATGAGGTGCGGCTGGCGGCGGTGGTGGCAGCGTTCTGCGAGGCGCTGATGAAGAAGGTGGCGCTGCGGGCGGAGAGTGCTGCGCGACTGGCGGCGTTTGCGGGCGCGTCGTGGAAGGTCGAGGCGGACGGGCTGGCGCTGGCGGGGTTCAAACCGGCACGAGCGTCGAAGGGCGGCGCGCTGGCGATGCAGTTCAAGAAGCCGTCGGAAGTGGTGGGCAACCACATCGCCAAATATCAAAGCCTGAAGCTGGCGAAGATGCTGATGGCCTATGATTTCGACCGCAGGCTGAACCCGTTTGCGGAGTTGGGAGGGTTCATTTTCACCTTCATGGGCGATGGCGCGCCGGGGACGGGCAAGACCACGCTGATCCAGATGATGGCGGGATTGTTGAATGATTACTGCAAGGTGGCGGGCTATCCGTTCCGCTATCAGAATTTCTCGATCGACCAGATCGACAGCTATCAGGGCAAGTCGGGGCAGAACGCCAAGGCGTTCATTGACGCCGTATTGGACCCTACGGTGATCGGGTTTGGCACGATTGACGACATTGATCAGGTGGCGGGCAAGCGCGGGGACCGGCAATCCTCAGCCGGGCAGCAAGAGGTGACGGCGGTGTTCATGGGCGCTTTTGCCGGGGCGAATACCGTGGTGCGGGGGAATTGCACGTTCGGGATGTTTTCGAATTATCCCGAGAATGTGGACGACGCTTTGCGGCAACGGGCGGGCGCGCGGTTTCTGGTGGACGGTCCGCAAAGTCGCGAGGATTACATTGATATCCTCGCGTTGTTGCTGGGGAACAATCACGCGATCCCGGTTGGCGACGCGCAGTTGTTTGCCTCGCAAGAGATCAAGAAAGCGGTGTCGGCCAGTTTCGCGGGGTATGCGAGGCCACATGAGGATGGGCTGCTGAAGGTGTGGGATCAGGTGGCACGGGATGTGGGGCCGCTGGACACGATTGCCAAGCTGGGGGCGTATCTGAAGGCGATTCAGGCGGCAGATGCGCGGTTTACCGGCCGGGCGGTGAAGAACATCACCGACGCGGTGAAGGTGCGCGCGATGGACTTTGAACTGCCGGACGCGTGGATGGCTGAGCCGGAGTTGTTCCTGTTCAAGGGGTACGACGACAAGGTGGCGATGATCCGGGGGATGATGCAGCCGATGACGGTGGAGATGGTGATCCAGGAGATCAACCGCTACGCGGATTCTGAGTTCCGTTATGCGGATAAGAGTGATGAGGCGGCGTTAGCGGGGATGGTCCGGGGGATGCGGCTGGAAGTCGAGGCGAAGCGGCGGTTCTTGGAGGGGCGGGGGTGATGGCAGTCCTGAAGGCCGCATGCTTCCTTTTGCTTTTCGCAGGACGAGGCGATGCCCAAATATATTATTGCGCGCTGACTGATGTCGTAACGATCACGGTGGATGGGTCATTTGCGCCCTTCCCCTTGAAGGATTCTGTTCTAAAAACTCAGCTGGTGGTCGACACGGACTCCGGGAAAGTTTTTCATCCATTCTTCGGAAATAGCCAATATGACTTCCTGACTATACTCGACCACGGGTCTGAGATTTCTGCATTCAAAGTTGTCGCTAATTCGAAGGAAAGCTCGCGTCTGGAAGATGGCGTCGCTGGTTTTCGCAATGCTGCATTCTTTCAACTATTCACTTACGAGGAAGGCACGAAGAAGCCGTTCATGGCGATTGACGCAAACGGCATGGCTATAGGAGTTTGCGAATGAGAGGGGTCATTAAAGTCGGCTGGTTCGTTTCCAGTTCTATCGTTAGGCAACCCCTTCGGGCAACAGCCAAGAACACCAGGAAAGTTACTTGACCCCCTTCGCCCCGCTCACCTTGTCCAACGCAATCCTACCGATGGCGGTGCTGATCGCGTTGACCATCGGCCTGCCCGCCCTTCTAATCGGGCCGACGCTGTCG
>JBDSXE010000079.1:0-3942 GCA_039926325.1 Paracoccaceae bacterium
GAAACTGGTAACGCCGCAGATCACAGCTGAGGCGACAGGCACGGCAAATGGTGCCGAACGCCGGCTGCAGTTGACGGCACGGCTGGGCAATCTGGCGGTGCTGTATCCGCAATTTCCCGGCGCGCTGACGGCCATCGGCACCGCGGTTCAAAGTGACGCAGGGTATCAGATCGACCTTTCCGCCAAGGGGCCGGGACAGATTGATGCCAGCGTCAAGGGCAGCTTGGCGAACAATTTCCGCACCGCCGATCTGGCGATTTCGGGCACCGCAACGGCAGCACTGGCGAATGAGATCGCGACGCCGCGCAGTCTGAGTGGGCCGTTGCGGTTTGATTTGCGGTTGCGGGGCCCGCTGAAACTGTCGTCCCTCAGCGGGCCAGTTTCGATTTCCGGGGGCAGGCTGGCCGATCCCGCGCAAACCTTCGCGGTGCAGGATATTACCGGGCAGTTTCAGTTAGCGGGCGGCACCGCACAAATGAAGCTGAATGCCGGGGTCTCCACCGGGGGCAGCGTCGTCGTAACAGGCTCTGTCGGGCTGGATTCACCCTACCCGGCGGATTTGGCGATCCAGATTCAGAACGTCAAACTGCGCGACCCAGAGCTGTACTCCACCACGGCCAATGGCGCGGTGACATTTAAAGGACCGGCGATCGGGGGCGCGCTGATTGCAGGCTCAATTGATCTGGGCCAGACCGAGATCCGCATTCCGTCAACCGGACTTGGTGCGAATGGCGATTTGCCGGGGCTGGAACATGTGCATGAACCTGCGGATGTCCATGCGACGCGGGTGCGGG
This sequence comes from Paracoccaceae bacterium, assembly GCA_039926325.1. Classification (GTDB taxonomy): domain Bacteria; phylum Pseudomonadota; class Alphaproteobacteria; order Rhodobacterales; family Rhodobacteraceae; genus Stagnihabitans. The sequence continues at coordinate 795 of JBDSXE010000079.1, forward strand.
CGGGATTGCTTGGCACCACGGGCTCCGGTCGTGGCGCTGCGGGTGGTTATGCGCTGAACCTTAAGATTTCTGCGCCAAATCAAGTGTTCATCCGTGGCCGTGGCTTGGATGCCGAACTGGGTGGCAGTCTGGTTCTGCGCGGCACGACCCAAGCCATCGTGCCGTCTGGCGCGTTCAACCTGATCCGGGGTCGGCTGGATATCCTTGGTCGGCGGCTGGTACTGACTGATGCAATGTTGCAGTTACAGGGAGCATTGATCCCCTTTGTCCGCATTCTGGCCTCTGTCGAAAGCGACGGCATCACCTCGTCGGTTCTGATCCAAGGCGATGCCAATGATCCGCAAGTCACCTTCACCTCCTCTCCTGACCTGCCGCAGGAAGAGGTGATTGCGCGCCTGCTGTTTGACCGTGGGTTGGGCACGCTGACGGCGTTTCAGGCGATCCAGCTGGCAAGCGCCGTGGCCGCGCTGGCCGGGCGTGGCGGAGAGGGGGTCATCGGCAATCTGCGAAAGCAGGCGGGGTTGGACAACCTTGACGTTCAGACCGACGCCAGCGGAAATGCCCAGATCACGGCGGGCAAGTACCTGTCAGAAAAGATATATTCAGAGGTGACAGTGGATGCGGGCGGCAACAGCGACGTGTCGCTTAACCTTGATATCACCAAGAACATCACGCTGAAGGGCCATGTCGATACGGACGGCAAAACCGGGATCGGGCTGTTTGTGCAGAAGGATTACTAGGTCGGGTTGCCGAACAGTGCAGCGGCTTGGTCTGTGGTATAGCGGCCAAACCGCACGTTCTTGCCACCAACTCGGGATCGCGTGTCGTCAGATCGAGGTCGTTGCCGCCGACCCCGGCGGACAGCATCACCAACGGCCGAATCCCCGGGGCGGCGGGTAATGACCCGAATATCGCCCCCGCCGCTTGATAAACAACCGCCCAACAGCGCCGTGACAATGTCGGCCTTCCATTCAAGGCTTCAATCACCTTGCACGGGTGGTTTGTCGTGACTATCGTTAACTATGGCGAGAGGTTTTGTGACTTACGTACTCGATGACCAAGTTGGTTATGTGCTGCGACGGGTGACGCAGCGCCATCTGTCCATCTTTTCCGAAGCAATTCCAGATGTCACGACAACCCAGTGGGCGGTTTTGGCGCGACTGGACGAAGAGGGGGCGCAAAGCCAGAACCTTCTTGGCCGCGCAACGGCGATGGATGCGGCGACGGTCAAGGGCGTGGTTGACCGACTGGTGCGGCAAGGGTTGGTCGCGACCAACTCCGACCCCGATGACAAGCGACGGTTGATCGTGTCGATGACGACCGAAGGCAAGGCGATGGTGCAAAATGCAATCCCGGCGGCGCTTGCCGTTTCCGACCTGACTCTTGAACCTTTGTCGCCTGCAGAGCGTATGCAGCTCTTGCAGTTGCTGGCGCGACTGACCTAGTCAAATTCGCTGTTGCCACGTCGCAATCCGGCGCTTGTGCTGGACGGTGCTGCCGTAGGCTTGGCGCAAATGGAGACCAGACATGTCCAGCGATCCGCTTCTGCAGCCCTATCAACTGAAACACCTGACACTCCGCAACCGGATCATGACAACCAGTCACGAACCTGCCTATCCAGAGGATGGGATGCCGAAAGACCGCTATCGCCTTTACCATCTGGAACGGGCAAAGGCGGGCGTTGCGTTGACCATGACGGCCGGGTCGGCTGCGGTGTCGAAGGACAGCCCTCCAGTTTTCAACAACATTCTGGCCTACAAGGACGAGGTTGTCGGTTGGATGCGAAAGCTGACCGATGACTGCCATGAGGCCGGTGCGGCGGTGATGATCCAATTGACCCACCTTGGTCGACGCACCCGGTGGGACAAGGGTGACTGGCTGCCGGTCGTTGCGGCTGGCCCCTCACGGGAACCTTCGCATCGGGCATTTCCGAAGATCATCGAAGACTGGGATATCGAACGGATCATCCAGGACTACGCCGACGCGGCAGAGCGGATGAAAGAAGCCGGTTTGGATGGAGTAGAGTTCGAATGCTACGGGCATTTGATGGACCAGTTCATGTCGCCGTTCACCAACGCGCTGCCGTCGCCTTATGGCGGTTCGCTGGAAAATCGGGCCCGATTCTCGCTAGAGGTGCTGGCTGCCTGCCGCAAACGGGTGGGAGAGAAATTCCTGCTTGGCGTGCGCTATACGGCGGATGAGGTCGAAACCGGCGGTATTAGTGACGTTGAGGGCATCGCGATCGGCAAGATGTTCCGCGATAGCGGCAACGTCGATTTCCTGAACATCATCAAGGGTCGCATCTTTACCGACGCCGCGATGACCGATGTGATCCCGATCCATGGTATGAAATCCGCACCTCATCTGGAGTTTGCCGGGCGCGTGCGGGCAGAGGTTGGTTTGCCGACCTTCCATGCCGCGCGCATCCCTGACGTCGCAACGGCGCGCTACGCGATCCAGTCGGGGCAGTTGGACATGGTTGGCATGACCCGTGCCCACATGGCCGATCCGCATATCGTGCAGAAGATCATCGAAGGGCGGGAACAAGACATTCGCCCCTGCGTTGGCGCGACTTACTGCCTTGACCGCATCTATCAGGGTGGCATGGCGCTATGCATCCACAACGCGGCCACCGGGCGGGAAGAGGTTATGCCGCACACGATCAAGCCAGCCGCGACCCGGCGGCAGGTCGTGGTGATCGGCGCTGGTCCCGCGGGGCTGGAAGCGGCGCGTGTCGCGGCAGAGCGTGGGCACAAGGTGACAGTGTTCGAGGCCGCGCCGCATCCTGGCGGGCAAGTCCGGCTGACCGCGCAAAGCAAGCGCCGGGCAGAGTTCATCGGCATCATCGACTGGCGCATGGCGCAATGCGCCGCTCGGGGTGTGGAGTTCCGGTTCAACACTTGGGCAGAAGCCGCGGACGTGCTGGCGGAAAACCCGGACGTGGTGATTGTTGCGACGGGGGGCCTGCCGGAAAAGGACATCCTGTCCGCTGGCAATGACCTGACCGTCTCAGCCTGGGACATCCTGTCGGGTGATGTCAAACCTGGATCTAACGTGCTGCTGTTCGACGATGCGGGCGACCATACCGCGTTGCAGGCCGCGCAGCTGCTGGCAGAATCGGGCGCGAAGGTCGAGGTGATGACGCCTG
>JBDSXE010000080.1:0-6279 GCA_039926325.1 Paracoccaceae bacterium
ACCTGACGCGGGGCCGGGACGTGTGCGACAATCATGTCAAACAGTGCGTCGAGGTTCTTGCGCGGGCCGTCCAGGCTGGTGTCGGCCCAACCGGAGCGGCCAGAAGCGTAGATGTGCGGGAAATCGAGTTGCTCGTCGGTCGCACCCAGGTTGGCGAACAGGTCAAACACCTCGTTCAGCGCGCGATCCGGTTCGGCATCGGGCTTGTCGACCTTGTTCAGCACGACAATCGGACGGAGGCCCAGGGCCAATGCCTTGGCGGTCACGAATTTGGTCTGGGGCATCGGGCCTTCGGCCGCGTCAACCAGCAGGCAAACGCCGTCGACCATGCTGAGGATACGCTCCACCTCGCCACCAAAGTCAGCGTGGCCGGGGGTGTCGACGATGTTGATACGCAAGCCATTGTGTTCGACGCTGGTACATTTCGCGAGGATCGTGATGCCACGTTCACGTTCAATGTCGTTGGAATCCATTGCCCGTTCGGACACGGCCTGGTTGTCGCGGAACGAACCAGACTGCTTCAGCAGCTCGTCAACGAGGGTGGTTTTGCCATGGTCGACGTGCGCGATGATGGCGATGTTGCGGAGCTCCATCGGGAGGGGTCACTTTCTATGCGTCAGGTTTGGCGCGGCGATACCTCAGACTGCACGGAAAGGCCAGCGGAACCTTGCTGCGACCGCGAATGAGGTTGGCGGTACCCCGCGGCGGCAACTTTGGTGGAGCAGGGGGCGGCGGCGGTCTGTTGGGTGCGGGCTGCTATGTGGCGGGCCGCAGGGTGAATCTGGTTTGCGAGCGGTGTCAGCAAACTGGCCGGACCAAGAAATAACGTAGATATTCAAATGAGTTAGGGTGCATTTTGCATTTCAAAACTCGGCATTTCAGAAGTTTTGCCGTTCTTCTCCAATCACGCGAATGTGATCGAACGTGCTCAACTAGAAGTGAGACATACTCAACTAAAGATGGAATAATCACAACTTAAGATAGTTACGGCTGTGTTGACTTTCCCTAAGACGGATGAGTTCGCGTTCTGGCAACTTCGGGCGTTACGCCAGGTGCCGACACGGGAACTTTGGATAGAACAGTATGGTAAAAGGTGAAAATCATGAAATCCAATGCTCAATTTAATTCAAATGACATACGCGCGAGGGTGCGGCTTTACGGCGCAACCATTCTTGCAGTTTCACTTGCGTGTGGCGTCGGCGCCGCGCTGGCCGAGGGGATTTCCCTGGGTGGCATTAGCGCGGGTGTTTCTGCGGGCAGCGGTGGCATCTCTGCCAACGTCGGCGTCGGGGGCACGAGCGGCGTGAATGCAGGTGTAAGCGTCGGTGGCACGACCGGGGTGAATGCTGGCGTGAGCGTCGGCGGCACAACCGGTGTGAATGCCGGGGTCAGCGTTGGCGGCGTCGCGGGGCTTGGAACCGGGACAACCACGGGTACAGGCGTTCAGGTCAAGGTTGGGGTCGGTCCCGTCGTAAAGAAGGTCAATCATCCAACCAAGAAAGTGGTCAAGCCCGCCACGCCGGTGGCCATAATCGGCCCGAAATCGGTTCTGGGGGTAGACACCAATGTACTGGGCCTCGACGTGATTGCAGATGTGTTGGAATACAACGGCAACTTGCTTGATGTCTGCATCGGATCTTGCCGGGTCACTGCCGCAGGTGGCGGAGGTGGCGGTGGCGGAGGTGGTGGCGGAGGTGGGGGCAATCCCGGCGGCGGCGGCGGCACCGTTCCAGGTGGTGGCGTTGTTGCGACCAATGCTCCGGGCGATCCGGGCACAGTTGCCGCCGAATCGATCCAAGCGCAGCCTGTGTCGATGGTCAGCCTTGGCACTGGCGATCCCTGCGGCGAAGGAGCGGCAGCGGCGCGTGCGACCAATGCGTCGATGTCAACCGGACCACAGAACGGCAACCCTGGGCCGAGCTTCGAACTTTCAACCGCCGACCTCAATTTGCCGATACAGGGCGTTGAACTGCGCTGCTCTGCCGGTGGCAATGCTCAGGTCTTCAACGGGGATTCTGTTATCGATATGAATGGCGAAAAGATCGGCGTTATCCAAGACGCGTTTCTGACCAGCGATCTTAAAATCCGTCGCATTCAGTTCCAGGGCATCGATCAACGCTGCTTTGGTCTGAGCAACGGGAAATACACAGTCAGCGGCAACAATCTGATCGTCGATGTGCCGGCGAGCTTTGTTTACCAGTAAACTCGCGGCAAACATGTAGCGCGAAACCAGAAGGGCCCGTTTTGCGACGGGCCCTTTCATGTAATCTCAGCCCCCAAGAGCCTTGTTCAGATACTCGTCAACCTTTTCCAGATAGCCGATTGTGGTCAGCCATTTCTGATCGGGCCCGACCAGCAGCGCCAGATCCTTGGTCATCCAGCCATCCTCGACCGCATCCACCGTCACCTTTTCCAGCGTGGTGGCAAAGCGCATCAGCGCATCGTTGCTGTCCAGCTTGGCGCGGTGCTTCAGGCCGCCGCTCCATGCGTAAATCGACGCGATAGAGTTGGTAGAGGTCGCCTTGCCCTTCTGATGTTCGCGGAAGTGCCGGGTGACGGTGCCGTGCGCCGCCTCTGCCTCGACCGTCAGGCCATCGGGCGTCATCAGCACTGACGTCATCAGACCAAGCGAACCAAAGCCCTGCGCCACCGTGTCGGACTGTACATCGCCATCGTAGTTTTTGCAGGCCCAAACATAGCCGCCCGACCATTTCATCGCGGAGGCCACCATGTCGTCGATCAGGCGATGTTCGTAGGTGATGCCCTTCTTCTTGAAGGCATCGGCGAATTCGGCGTCGAAAATCTGCTGGAACAGGTCTTTGAAACGACCATCGTACGCCTTGAGGATGGTGTTCTTGGTGGACAGGTAAACCGGCCAACCCAGGTTCAGACCGTAGTTGAACGAGGCGCGGGCGAAATCGCTGATGCTGTCATCAAGGTTGTACATGCCCATGAAAACGCCCGAAGAGGGGGCCTGATAGACATCCTTCTCGATCACGGTGCCATCATTGCCGACGAATTTCATCGTCAGCTTGCCAGCACTCGGAAAGCGGAAATCGGTGGCTTTGTATTGATCGCCAAAGGCGTGGCGGCCGACAACGATAGGTTTGGTCCAGCCGGGCACCAGACGCGGCACGTTCTTGCAGATGATCGGCTGGCGAAAGATGACGCCGCCCAAAATGTTGCGGATCGTGCCGTTGGGCGACTTCCACATTTGTTTCAGGCCGAATTCTTCGACCCGCTGCTCGTCCGGGGTGATGGTCGCGCATTTGACGCCAACACCGTATTTCTTGATCGCCTCGGCACTGTCGATGGTGATCTGGTCGTTGGTCGCATCGCGGCTTTCGATGCTGAGGTCGTAGTATTTCAGGTCAAGATCAAGGTAGGGCAGGATCAGCTTTTGCTTGATGAAATCCCAGATGATCCGCGTCATCTCGTCGCCATCAAGTTCGACGACGGGGTTTGCTACCTTGATCTTGGTCATCTGAGGCCCTTTCGGATATGGATTCGTTCAATGCTGCATAGGCGAAAAAAGCCGCGTTGGAAAGGGTATGCGATGGTATACCGCAGTTCCGGCGTTGTGGTCAGGTGAAGAAAATACGCGTCTTGTCGCGCACCCATTCCCATAGTTTTGGCGCACCTTTGGCGATTTTCACGCCGACCCGCGATTCCAGCTGCGCGGCGGTGACGTTGTATTCCAACCATGTCCCGCCACCGCTTTGCAGGTTCGCCATGACGGGTTGAACCCGGTCCAGCGATTTGGCGAAAATGGCATCGGGGGTTTCGGCGGCTTCGAATTCATCCCACAGGGCGCGCAGGCTATCCCTCAGATCGTCGGGTAGCAGACCGAAGATGCGGTCGGCGGCGCGGGCTTCGGCGGCGTGGGTTTCGGCACTCGCATGGGCCTGACCATTGGCAGAGTGGATTGGCACATCGCCCACGTCGATTTCCACCAGATCATGCAGGATCAACATGCGGATCACACGGTTGATATCGACTTCGGGTGCTGAGTGATCGGCCAGCACGAGCGCATAAAGCGCCAGATGCCACGAATGTTCGGCAGAGTTTTCGCGGCGGGAACCGTCCACAAGCGTTGTGGCCCGCAGGACGGATTTCAGGCGGTCCGCATCGTTTAGAAAGGCGAATTGCTGGTCAAGCCGCGCATTCTTGTCTTGGTCGGTCAATGCCCACTGTCCCCACCGCGCGGGGCACCTGGGGCAGCTTTGCCATCGCGCTTGGCCTTGATCGTCGCGTCAAGGTAGGCACGCCCCTTGCGTTCGGCCAAAAGCGCCCGCATCGCCGTCATGAACGCCTCTTGTGTGGTGGGCGACATGTCCAGCAAGACCTTGGAAATGCGGTCGTGCAGGTGGTCATCGTGAAATTCGTCCATCGCCTTCATCGTGTCGACGGCCAGCTTTTCGGTCAAATCCTGCAAGATGCCCATTTAGCGCGTAACCTCTCCCAACCGGCGTTTCACATAGGTCGAGACGGTGTCGATCATCGGCTTCATATGCGCTTCTTCGTCCTTGAAAAAGTGATCGGCGCCCTCGATCTGAGTGTGGGTGATCGTGATGCCCTTTTGATCGTGCAGCTTGTTCACCAGATTGGTCGTGTCTTTGGGTGGCGCGACTTTGTCGGCAGTGCCGTTGATGATCAAGCCAGAGGCAGGGCAGGGCGCGAGAAAGCTGAAATCATACAGGTTGGCCGGCGGCGAAACCGAGATGAAGCCAGTGATTTCAGGGCGGCGCATCAAAAGCTGCATCCCGATCCACGCCCCAAAGCTAAAGCCTGCGACCCAGCAATGCTTGGCGTTCTGGTTCATGCTTTGCAGGTAATCAAGCGCACTGGCGGCATCGGACAGCTCGCCGATCCCCATGTCATATTCACCCTGACTGCGACCCACGCCACGGAAGTTGAAGCGCAGGACAGTAAAGCCAAGGTTGTAAAACGCGTAGTGAAGGTTGTAGACAACCTTGTTGTTCATCGTGCCGCCGTAGTTAGGATGCGGGTGCAGCACGATGGCAATCGGTGCGTCACGGTCCTTCTGCGGATGATAGCGGCCTTCGAGACGGCCTTCCGGGCCGGCGAAAATAACTTCGGGCATGTTTCCTGCCTGCTTGCATAGAGCGATTGTTGACGAATTCGCTCGGATAACTTAGAACCATTCCAAGGGTGGCGACTGCTGCCCCTTGGGTCCGGGTTTCAGGTAATAGCCGGGGCGCTTCACGTCAATGGGAATGGCTGGGTAAGGGCGATGAAACTCTCGACCAAGGGGCGTTATGCGATGGTGGCGCTGGCCGATCTGGCGCTGGCCGATACCAAAGCGGGGCGGGTGGATGATCTGACATCGCTGGCGGCGGTCGCCAAGCGGCAGGATATTTCGCTGCCGTATCTGGAGCAGTTGTTCGTCAAGCTGCGCCGCGCCGGGCTGGTAGAGGCGGTGCGCGGGCCGGGCGGCGGCTACCGTCTGGCGAAAAGCCCGGACGCGATCCGCATTTCAGAGGTGATGCAGGCAGTAGAGGAAACCGTTGACGCGCTGCACACCGGGGCAGGCGCGTCGGGCGGGGTGTCAGGTTCCAAGGCGCAAAGCCTGACCAATCGCCTGTGGGAGGGGTTGTCGGCGCAGGTCTATGTATTCCTGCACACAACCCGTCTGTCCGATGTGATCCGTAATGAAATGCACCCGTGTCCAGCGGTGCCCGCGTTGTTCCGGGTGGTGGATGAAGAATGAAGGCTAAGTCAGTATGACGGTTGCGCGAACCTATCTGGACTGGAACGCCACGACTCCGCTGCGGCCAGAGGCGCGGACGGCGATGCTGGCGGCGATGGATATAGCAGGCAATCCGTCTTCGGTTCATGCCGAGGGGCGGTCGGCAAAGCGAATGGTTGAGCGGGCACGCGAGCAGGTGGCAGCTGCAGTCGGCTGCAAGCCTGCCGAGGTGATATTCACCAGCGGTGCAACCGAAGCCGCCTCGGTACTGTCACGGCTGCCGGACAGTCACGACGTCTTTGTGCAAGAGACGGCGCACGACGCGCTGTGGTCGCATGTGCGTATGCGTAACTGGCGCGAACGCCCGAAAGGGCCGGGCCATACCTTGGCGATGGGGCTGGCAAACAGCGAAACCGGCATCATCACCGAACCGCCGGAAAAGATCGACGGCCAATGGCCTGTCGGTGAAGCCCGTGCCGATTGGTTGTTGCTTGACGTGACCCAGGCCATCGGGCGGATCCCGTTTGCGTTCGGCTGGAGCGGCGCGGATTTTGCGGTGTTGTCCGCTC
>JBDSXE010000081.1:0-4392 GCA_039926325.1 Paracoccaceae bacterium
GCCGATGGATTTCGTCATGGCCGGCCTGTCCGCCCCGGCGTTTTGGTCCGCGATGGCGATCACGCTCTTCGCGGGTTTCGTGAAGGGGGTGGTTGGCTTTGCCCTTCCGATGATCATGATTTCGGCGTTCTCGTCGTTCCTGTCCCCGGAACTTGCCTTGGCCGGTCTGATCGTGCCGACGTTTGTGACCAACCTGTCACAGGCGTTCCGGCAGGGGTTCCAGCCGGCATGGCAAACTGCCGTGACCTATCGCCGGATGCTGATTGCGACGATCATTTTCATCGTGATCTCGTCGCTGTTCGTGCGGGCGATCCCGCAGACACTGTTTCTGCTGATGCTTGGCATCCCGATCACGGCCTTCGCGCTGTTGCAATTGGCGGGTGCAAACCTTGCGCTAAAGCTGGAACACCGGGCACGGGCAGAGTGGGTATTGGGTGCTATTGGCGGGCTTTATGGCGGCGTTTCAGGCATCTGGGGGCCTCCGCTGCTGGTGTATCTGCTGTCGATCAAGGCGACCAAACTGGAAACCGTCCGGGTGCAGGGCGTTGTATTCCTGATCGGCGCGTGCGTGCTGTTCTTCGCGCATCTTCATTCGGGTGTGCTGACCACGCAGACGGTTGCGTTCTCCGCTGTGCTGGCCATCCCGGCGCAGATCGGGCAGCTTGTAGGCGCGCGGTTGCAAGACAGTCTGGACCAGCGCGTGTTCCGGCGCTGGACTCTGGTATTGCTGGTGCTGACGGGACTGAATCTAATCCGCAAACCGCTCGGCTTCTAGCGCCATGAGGACCACAACAGGTGCCAGAAACCCTAAAAAATGGTTAATGAGGCAGCATAACCCATTCTTTTAGCTTCTGTTTGGAAAACTTTCACACGTGAAAGTTCCCCTAGCCAATCGCGGCAGCCCTGACATCCTCATCAATGAACGGCAGATACTGCCCGAAATTCGCGGCAAACATCGCCACCAGTTTCGCTGCCTGCCGATCGTATTCTGCCCCGTCAGCCCAGGTCGAGCGGGGGTCAAGCAGCCCCGGTTCAACCCCGGCAACCGCTACCGGAACCTCGAACCCAAAGTTGGGATCGCGCCGGAATTCCCCACCCGCCAGCGACCCATCCAACGCCGCCGCCAGCAATGCCCGCGTCGCCTTGATCGGCATCCGCTTGCCCGTCCCATAAGCCCCACCCGTCCAGCCAGTGTTCACCAACCAGCAGCTTGCCCCATGCCGCGCAATCTTGGCCGCCAACAGCTCGCCATAAACCTCTGGCCGGCGCGGCATGAACGGCGCGCCGAAACAGGTGCTGAACGTCGGCTGCGGCTCAGTCACGCCACGCTCAGTTCCCGCAACCTTAGAGGTGAAGCCGGACAGAAAGTGATACATCGCCTGCGCCGGTGAAAGCCGCGCAATCGGCGGCAACACCCCGAACGCATCGCAGGTCAACATCACGACGTGCCGGGGATGCCCGCCCAACCCAGTGGGCGAGGCGTTAGATATGTAATCCAGCGGATAAGCGCAGCGCGTGTTGGCCGTCAGGCTGTCATCGGCGAAGTCCAATTCCAGCGTGTCGGGATCGTAGACCATATTCTCGACCACCGTGCCGAACCGACGGGTGGTTGCATAAATCTCCGGCTCCGCCTCGGCAGACAGGTTGATCGTTTTGGCATAACACCCGCCTTCAAAGTTGAAGGTGCCACGATCCGACCAGCCGTGTTCATCATCGCCGATCAAAATGCGCGAGGGGTCGGCTGACAGGGTCGTCTTGCCGGTGCCGGAAAGGCCAAAGAACACCGCCGTATCTACAGGATTGCCGATGGCATGGTTGGCCGAACAGTGCATCGCCATCACGCCCTTTTCCGGCAGCAGATAGTTCAGCAGCGTGAACACCGCCTTCTTGTTCTCACCTGCGTAGGCCGTATTGGCGATCAGGATCAGCTTTTCGTCAAAGTTCAGCGCGACCACCGTATCGCTACGGCAGCCATGCAGGACGGGATCCGCCTTGAAGCTGGGACAGTTGATAACCGTCCAGTCCGGCGCAAATGTGGCAAGCTCCGCAAGGGCAGGGCGGCGCAGCAGGTGGCGAATGAACAGGCCATGCCACGCCAACTCTGTCACCATCCGCACATCGACACGATGAATCGGGTCCGCACCGGCGAACAGATCCTGCACGAAATAATCGCGCCCTTTCATGTGCATGAGCATATCAGAGTGCAGCCGCGCAAACGCCTCTGGCGTCATCGGCGCGTTATTCTCCCACCAGATCGAATTCTGAACCGAGGGCGTCCGCACGACGAATTTGTCTTTGGGCGAGCGGCCTGTAAAAGCGCCAGTCGAACATAGGAATGCGCCGCCAACACCCAACTTGCCTTCACCACGCGCAACCGCAGCCTCGACCAGCGCGGGCTCGATCAGGTTGTAATAGACCTGCCCCAATCCGACGATGCCTTGATCTTCAAGCCGTTTGGTGGGGTTCACGTGCCCGTTGGTCATTCTGCAAGCTCCCGTAGCCGCCGATGCGATTAGAATTGGGCCGTTCCGTTGCGGGACGACCAAGCAGCAACCAGGGTGATCCGGGCACCACTTGGATTTCGTATAACATGCGGATTTTGCAAGGGAAAAGCGTTGACTTGGACCGTTAGCGCAACCACCCCGAGGTTAGCGCAACCAAATGAGCGACATCGCGCCAACTGCGGCAAATTAGTCATTCCTTTGCCTTTTTCTTACCTCATGTAAGGGCCAATGCCCGGCGATTCGCACTATTGTGTTGATTCTGCAGGGTGGAAAACGGATCATGCAGGAAAATAAGGCAAACCGAGCAGAATAGGATAGCCCAACATGGCAAGGATCGCCCTTGTGGACGACGACAGGAACATCCTGACGTCGGTATCAATGACTCTGGAAGCCGAGGGGTTCGAGGTTGAGACGTTCAATGACGGTCAATCCGCCCTTGATGCGTTCAACCGGCGGATGCCTGACATGGCCGTTCTGGACATCAAGATGCCCAGAATGGACGGCATGGACCTGCTGCAACGCTTGCGGTTGAAATCCAGCATGCCGGTGATCTTTCTTACCTCGAAAGACGACGAAATTGACGAGGTTCTTGGTCTGCGGATGGGCGCCGACGATTACGTCAAAAAGCCTTTCAGCCAACGCCTTCTGGTGGAACGTATCAGGGCGTTGCTGCGTCGTCAGGACGCGATTTCGACCGGTGAAGTGGCCGTGACCGAAGAAACCAAGATCATGGATCGCGGCAACCTGCGGATGGATCCTTTGCGCCATTCGGTCAGCTGGAAAGGTCTGGATGTTTCGCTTACCGTCACGGAATTCATGCTGCTGCAAGCTTTGGCACAACGGCCCGGTTTTGTGAAAAGCCGTGATCAGCTGATGGATGTGGCATACGACGATCAGGTCTATGTCGACGACCGCACCATCGACAGCCATATCAAGCGTTTACGCAAGAAAATGCGTGCCGTGGACGATACATTTTCGGCCATCGAAACGCTGTACGGCATCGGTTATCGTTACAACGAAGAATGACCGCAATTCCGCAAATAGGGGTCTCGCAAAAGCGCAGCACCAAATCTGGTGAGGTGCTTTTGGGCGAAGACTGGGTTTCGCCTGAAAGCATGGCGGACTCCAGTTTGCGTAATGGGCGTAGGCGACGTGGTCTGGTGTCGCTGAACCATTCGCCGCTGGCGCGAAAGATTATTATCTTCAACCTGATGGCCTTGGTCGTTCTGGTTGCTGGTGTGCTTTTTCTGAACCCGTTCCGCGACAGCCTGGTTTTGCAACGCGAACAAGGTCTGGTGAATGAGGCTAAACTGACCGCCAACATTTTTGAGGCCAGCCTGCCAAATGCAACTGTCCTGACACCCGGCGACACGGCTTTGGTGGCGCAGCGGCTGAAGGATGTGATCATCGGGCCGGGGGTCGAGGTTTTCCTGTTCGACAACAACGGCGCGCTGCTGACCTCTGCGGTCGGTGCAGCGCGTATGGACGTGCCGACGGACGATCATCGTTCAACGATCATCACCGGCTTTCTGAACATGATCTGGGACGGCATTTCCGGTTTGCTCAGTGACAATTCGGCCAACAAGACCAAGGTTACCGGCGAGGATATGGCGCGCAACCTGTTTGCCAAAGCGCAAGCAGGTGGCACTGCCGTCAAGACGGGACAAGGGCCCGAAGGCGGCGCGCAGTTTTCGGTGGCAACGCCCATCCTGAATGGCAGCTTGGTATTGGGCGTGGTTGCCCTGACCTCTGCCGAGGGAGAGATTGACCGGTTGGTGCGCTATGAACGCGAACAGATTCTGCAGATGTTTGTCATAGCTTTGCTGGTGTCGATTGGGCTGTCGCTGGTTCTGGCATCAACGATTGCCAATCCACTGGCCGATCTGGC
>JBDSXE010000082.1:0-2687 GCA_039926325.1 Paracoccaceae bacterium
CCCTCCAACCCCTTGGAAGATATCACAAACTCTCCCCGCTCCCGCCGCCCGCCTATGCACAAAGCCGCCCCCTTAACCGGCTGCCCAAAGAACCGCGTCATATACATCGACCAGTCCACCACAAACCCCATGTTTGCAGGCTTAAACCCTTGAACATGCACACCTTTCTCTACCAGCCAAGGCACCCAAGTCCCATCTGACCCCAACCGCGCCCAAGACGCCCCACCTAACGCCAGCACCGTCACACGTGGAGCCAAAATGCGAACGGAATCAGACACTTGAAACCTAAACCCGCTCTCAAACCCCACCCACCGCCACCGCGTCCGCAACTCCACCCCCAACGAACCAAGCCGCCCCAACCAAGCTCTAACCAACGGCGATGCTTTCATAACCTTCGGAAATACCCTCCCCGAAGACCCGACAAACACGTCCTGCCCCAACCCCCGGCACCAGTCCATCACCTCCAACGGCCCAAACTCCGCCAGCATCGGGGCAATCCCTGCACAGCCATAAACCCCCGTAAACGCACCAATTTCCTGATCCTTGGTCACGTTCAGCCCTGACTTCCCCGCCATCAGGAACTTCCGCGCCGGCGTTGCCATAGCGTCGCAAACGACAACCCGCCGCCCCGCCAAAGCCAGCTCTTCAGCCGCCATCAGTCCGGCTGGACCAGCGCCAATGACCAGCGCATCGACCGCCTCAACCAACGGATTTTCCATGATATTTTTCAAACCGCACCTCCTGCCACCCACGGCTAAGGTCGCGGCAGCGTCAGGTCAAGCGTGACCCGCGCTGGACGACAGGCTGATCGGATCAATCCCCATCGCCCGCAGCGCATCCACCCACTTGCTTTTGTCCTCGGCCCCAAAAATCAGATCGGCGGATGGGTCCGACGTCAGCCAGTCGTTGCGCCCGATCTCTGCCTCCAACTGCCCCGGCCCCCAACCCGCATAGCCCAATGCCAGCAGCGCCCGCTCTGGCCCATGCCCTTTTGCCAATGCCTCCAACACGTCCAGCGTCGCGGTCATGTTGAACCCGCCTTGCAGCTGAGTTGTCGACGGTCCACCGGTATAGTCTTGGGAATGCAGGACAAAACCACGGCCACGCTCCACTGGGCCACCGAAATGCACCCGGATATCGCGACCACCTTTGGCGCATGGAATGTCAAGTTGGGACAGCAGGTCAGAAAAGGACAGATCCGGCACCGGCTTGTTGATGATCAGCCCCATCGCCCCCTCGTCAGAGTGGGCACAGATCAGAATGACCGAGCGTTCAAACCGCGGATCACCCATCGCAGGCATCGCAACCACCAGCTTTCCGGCCAGATCCATCGAATCGCGCCCTCGTTACCTGGTTGGAAAGATGGGCCGAGTTGCCGCCACCCTCAACCCCTTTGCACATCACAATGCCCTAGCCGTATTGTGATTTCCTCTTTTCCGCCGATTGCCTATGGTCCGGCCATGATCCGCACACTCGCCCTTGTCGCCGCAGTCTTGTCCGCGCCCGCCTTTGCGGAAACGCAGGACGATGTCGTTTCAGCCACCTTTCTGCCCGGTTGGCGCATGGCGGATGGGAACTATATGGCCGCGCTGCATCTGGCACTGGCACCCGAGTGGAAGACCTATTGGCGCGCCCCCGGAGAGGCGGGCATTCCCCCGGTGTTCGACTGGTCCGGTTCGCGCAATGTCAAATCAGTGGCACTGCACTGGCCAAGTCCACGCGTGATCACGCTGAATGGTATGCAAAGTATCGGCTATCTGGATGCCCTGACGCTGCCGATCGAAGTGACGCCGATTGACCCCAGCCAACCGATTGATGTGGTTGTCAAAATGGCTATCGGCGTTTGTCACGACATCTGTATGCCCGCCGCGCTGAAGCTTTCGGCGCAACTGCAGGGTGACGGCGCGAAAGACCCGCAGATTCTGGCCGCCTTGCACAACCGTCCCAAGACCGCGAAAGAGGCCGGGCTGGCGAACATCGGCTGTGCCGTTGCCCCGATCGACGACGGGCTGCACATCACCGCGCAAATCGGTTTGCCCGCCCAGGGTGGTCTGGAAACGGTGGTGTTTGAAACTGGCGATGCTTCGGTCTGGGTGGCCACCGCGTCGTCACGCCGCGACGGCAAGGTGCTGACAGCGGCGACCGACTTCGTGCCAAGCGCAGGAACGCCCTTTGCGCTGGACCGCTCCAGCGTGACGGTCACAGTGCTGGCCCAAGATCATTCCGTCGAAATCAAGGGCTGCCCCGCGCCTTAGTCAGCGTTTCATCATCGCCAGCCGGATCAGCGCACGCTCCATCACCGCCATCGCCGGCGCACGCGAGGTTGACCGTAATGTTAGGTCGGTTTCCACCAGCAGCGCCAAAGCCTGCTCCAGCGACTGCCTGCCCCATTGACCCGCCTGCCGCTGCATTTGGTCTTTCCTTGGTCCAAAAACCCGCGCGCGTACTAAACCTGCCCCAACGCCGCCGGGGTCACAGGCCGCGATGTGCAGGCTGCGGAAGTGTCGCAGCGCCCCGATGCAGATTGTAACCGGCGCCGTTCCCTGACCTTCCAGCCTACGAACCAACCCGCCAATCGCTGCCTGCTTGCCGTCAGCCACAGCGGCGATCAGGTCGTCCACCTGTGCCTCGAAGGTCGCAGGTGCAAGGTCGGCAATCTCTGTCACTGTCAGCGGTGCGGTATCACC
>JBDSXE010000083.1:0-2955 GCA_039926325.1 Paracoccaceae bacterium
CTAAACGCCTTTGCCAACCCGATGGCCGCAACGGCGCGCGCCGACGCGCAGCGGGCAACCGATGACATCCAGTCAGGCCGCACCCTTGGCCCGCTGCATGGTATCCCGGTGGCCGTGAAAGACCTGATCGAGGTGGCCGGTGTCCCAACCGGCTATGGCTCGCGCGTGATGCCGCCGCAGATGGCCACACGTGATGCCACACTGGTGGCGCGCTTGCGGGCAGCAGGGGCGGTCATTTTTGGCAAAACCAACCTGCTGGAATATGCTTACGGCATCGCCCATCCCGATGTTGGCCAGACCAATAACCCCCATGACCCGACCCGAACCGCGGGCGGGTCCAGTGGCGGCTCTGCGGCTGCGGTGGCTGCGGGCATCGTGCCGTTGGCCGTCGGCACCGATACCGGCGGCTCCATCCGGATTCCCGCCGCCTATTGCGGCATCGTCGGACTAAAGCCAACCTTTGGTTTGGTGCCGCTGGACGGCGTGTTTCCCCTGTCGCAAAGCCTGGATCACGCAGGTCCACTTGCGCGAACTGCCGCCGATGCCGCCCTGTTGCTGGCCGTCATGTCCGGTCAAGACATGACCATGCCCCCGGCCCTGCCGCGCCGCATCGGCCTGATCACCGGTCACTTCTCGACCACACCGATCGGGCAAGCCGTGAGCGACCATGTGCTGGCCTGCATCGAACAGCTGCGCGCTGCCGGGATCGAGGTGCACCAAATCACTCTTCCCGGCCTGACGCGGGCGAATGCGGCCTTGGTTGACATCCTGCTGCCCGAGGCGTCCCTGATCCACGAGGCGTTGCTGGCCCACAACCCCACAGGCTACGCCCCCGGCACCCGCGCCCAGATCGAAGCCGGTTTCCGCACCACCGCCGCCGATTACTTGCGTGCCAAGGCCTTTCAGATCGCGTTGCGGGCCGAAGTCGAGCGCGCCTTTGACGATGCCGACCTGCTGGTCAGCCCCTCGGTGCCTTTTGTCGCCCCGCATGAAGACCCGGTGATCGTGGACGGCCAAGACAGCGAGATGCTGGCCAGCGGCTTTGCCAACGTGACCGGCCACCCCTCGCTCAGCCTGCCCTGCGGCCTGACCTCCGGCCTGCCTGTCGGGCTGCAATTGACAGCGGCTTTGGGGCAGGATGCCCGGCTTTTGGCACAGGCACAGGCCATTGAGGCGATGTTGCTGCGGGTCTGACGGGATAAGCGGCGAACCACGCCTAGCCTTGAAATCTGTGATGCACCTGTTCGCGGCGACGAGTACATGCTGCATGGGGGGTAATCCCCCCATTTTTAGTGGGGTGCATCCATAGAATTTACGCGGTCATTTTCAGTTTCTGGGCGGGTGTGATGCCGCCGATGCCCATGTTCGGGCGGTCGTTGATGATGTGACCGCCCGCCCGACGGCTCGATGTGCCAAGGTGGGTCTGCGATGATCCATAAAGGAGAGCGGTCATGTCGGAGATTATCACAGTCGGTCTCGACCTGGCGAAGAATGTGTTTCAGGCGCATGGGGCTGATGCCTCGGGACGAGCAGTGTTGCGCAAGAGGCTGAGACGGGATCAGGTGCTGGCGTTCTTCGGCCAACTGGAGCCTTGCATTGTTGCGATGGAGGCCTGTGGTGGCTCGCATTACTGGGGGCGAGAGATCACCCGGCTCGGTCACGATGTTCGTCTGATCCCTCCGGCTTATGTGAAGCCGTTTGTGAAGCGCCAAAAGAATGACGCAGCGGATGCTGAGGCCATTTGTGAAGCGGCCCAACGTCCATCGATGCGCTTCGTGCCGGTGAAGAGTGAAGAGACGCAGGGGGCGGCATCGGTGTTCCGGGTTCGGGAGTTGCTGATCCGGCAGCGCACCCAAGCGATCAATGCGCTGCGCGGTCATCTGACTGAGTTCGGTATGGTGGTTCCCAAGGGCACCGCCAATGTCATCCGCCTCATGGCCCTGATCGCCGATCCGGGAAGCGGCTTACCGGAACAGGCCGTGACGACCTTGAGGGTGCTGGCCGACGTCATCGCGCGCTTCGATATGGAAATTGCGAAGCTCGATGCCGAGATCCGTAATCGGGCCAAGGAGAATGATTTGGCGCGAAGGCTGATGACGATTCCGGGCATAGGCCCGCTGATCGCCACGGCCATTGCGGTGCTGGCGCCGCCGCTGGAGACATTCCGCCGGGGTCGCGACTTCGCCGCATGGCTCGGCCTTGTGCCGCGTCAACACTCGACCGGAGGCAAGCAGCGCCTCGGGGCTACCACAAAGATGGGCGAGCGCTCGTTGCGACGCCTGCTGATCCTCGGCGCCAACAGCGTCATCATCAAACGGAATGTCCATCAGGCGGCGCGATCAGGCACCTGGTTGGCGGGGATGCTGTCGCGCAAGCCTCCGATGTTGGTGCGTGTAGCGCTGGCCAATAAGATGGCGCGGATTGTTTGGGCATTGATGGTGAAGGGCGAGGAATACCGGGCTCCGGCGGCAACGGCGTAAGCCGGTCGTTCGCCGCGAGACGTCGGAGCGAAAGAGGGCAAGGAGAAGTTTGGCGCAACGGTCGTGAGACGGGATCAGAGAAACCAGTTTACAACAAAGTGCCATCGAGCACGCTTCGTTGATTTGGGATCTGATCCGCGAACACCATACGGGCCCGCGACATCTGTAAGGTCGCATCTTGAGGCCGGACATATGTCAGCACCCGACGACGCGTCAATCAAAGCTTCAAACTCCCTCTTGCGCTAAGGGCGGTTACATATGTTGTAAGTCCAGAGCCATTGTGTGGCGTGATCCTGTGCCTCCGCGATGCTTTCGATGATGTATTGATCGAGCCATTCATGCCGGACGGTGCGGTTGTAGCGCTCGATATAGGCGTTCTGCTGGGGCTGTCCGGGTTGGATGTGCTGGATGATAACCCCTTGTTTCTCGGCCCATTCCATCAACTTGCCGCTGATGTATTCCGGGCCGTTGTCGA